>PXFD01000112.1 GCA_003564505.1 Syntrophomonadaceae bacterium | reverse complement strand
TTCTGGCAGAAGCAGGGAGTTGACAGAATCGTGCTGGCCCGTGAACTGAGTTTGGATCAGGTCAGGAATATAAAAGAAAAAGTTCCAGAGATGGAACTGGAAGTTTTTGCGCACGGCGCAATGTGTATGGCCTATTCCGGCCGCTGCCTGCTTTCAAGTTTTCTAAGCAGCCGCTCTGCCAACCGGGGAGACTGTAATCAACCCTGCCGCTGGGAATACAGTCTTAAAGAAAAAAAGCGTGAAGATGAGTTTACCATCCAGGAAGATGCCAGGGGTACTTATATTTTAAATTCCCTTGATCTTTGCATGATTGAGCATATACCTGAATTGGCGGCAGCCGGTGTGGATGGTTTGAAAATTGAAGGACGGATGAAAACTGCTTATTATGTTGCAGCGGTGACAAAGGTCTACCGGGCTGCCCTGGATAGCTTTCATGCTGACAGGGAGAACTACTGTTTTAACCCCGGATGGTTGGAGGAACTAAAGAAAGTATCACATCGGCCTTTTACTACCGGATTTTATCTCCCTGAAAGAAAAGAACAAACCGAACGCTATGAAAGCTCTGCTTATATCCGTGGTTATGATTTTGTCGGCACGATAGATGAGCATAACCGGGAAGAACAGATCTTGAGAATTAAGGCCAGGAACAGGTTTGCTGTTGGCGATGAACTGGAAATACTCGATCCAGCCAGGGAGGATGTAATTGCTGTAAAGGTCGGTCAGATTACTTCCAGTGAAAGTGGCGAGCAGCTGGATGCCGCTCACAATAGCTATGTAGTCGATATTCCGCTGACAGGTAAAGATAATCCTGCAATCAGCAAACAGAGCATTATAAGAAGAAAGAATTAATTGTCTTGGATAAACACCCTGAGTTAAGTATGGAGAAAAATGTTTTTAATTTTCATCAGGAAATGTTCAAATTTACGTGCATAATCACCTGTTATTGTATATAATATAGAAGTGAAATTTTAAATCAGGGGGATTTGTAGTTTGACAATTCAAGTAAACCGTAAGGATATCAGATTTTATCCCGATTCAAAAAGGGTAATGGCCCGCTATTATATGCCGGGTGGAGATGAAAGAGCGAGAAGAATTATCCCCAAAATTTTGTCTCTTTCAGATGAAGCAACACGTTTTACCCTGAACCGGGTTCTGACAAATTTTTCACAGCGCCACCGCAACATTTCTAAGGTGTTCCAAGAGCATTTTAATAGAGTGAAGCATATCGTCAAACAGGTTAAAGTAGACCCTGATTCTCTGACCAGGGAAACCCAACTGCTGATAGGTTCCTATTTCACAATGGAATATTCGATAGAGTCTGCTGCATTTTTTAATCCTTCCATCGTGGATGACCCCGACCAGACTGTCCTAGGAGAAGGTCAAAAACGGGTTATTGTTAGCTTTAGGGCAACCGGAGAGGGTCACATTTCTTCCATAGTTTTCAGAAGCGGAGTTATTGATAAGGACGGCAACCTTGAATTCAAAGCGCCGGGTGATCTGGTAGATATTCCCGAAGCAGTAAAAAACCATATCTATGACAAGAAAGCCTTCCTGGAGAAGTTATCAGAGATGAATGTTCAAAAGGACCTGGTCAGTATGGTAATGGATCGGCTTGGCGACCAATTTACTTACGACGAACTCCAGGAAACTACTGAAGAATCTTTGAAGAAAAACAAGCTCAATAAAATTCAGCGAAAAGTTTTACAGGATTGCAACTGGCTGGCCAACTCACATTATGAAATAACCTTTTCTCTTGATACTGCACTGTCGGAAAGAGTGATCTACCCTATATCTAATTCTGAGAGCAACGGCATTGAGGATGCTCGTTTTGTTGAATTCACTGACGATGATGGTTCGGTAACTTACTATGGAACTTACACTGCATTTAACGGGTTTACGATTCTTCCCAAGCTTATTGAAACCAGGGATTTCTATCATTTTAAGATTATGCCTTTACATGGGGAGCATGCCCAGAACAAGGGTATGGCCCTGTTTCCCAGGAAGGTCAACGGTAAATATACAATGATGTCAAGAATAGATGGAGTAAATAATTACATCATGTTTTCTGATGATATTCACTACTGGGAGAAAGCCAAGAAAATCCAGGAACCCGATTATCCCTGGCAATTTATTCAGATTGGCAACTGTGGTTCTCCGGTTGAGACTGAAAAGGGCTGGCTGCTTTTAACCCACGGAGTAGGCCCGATGCGCAGGTACAGCCTCGGTGTAACCCTGCTTGACCTTGATGATCCGACCAGGGTTATAGCACAAACCGATGAACCGCTGATGAGACCGAATGACGAAGAGCGAGAGGGCTATGTTCCGAACGTTGTTTATTCCTGTGGTATTACTACTCATAACAACCATCTGATAATTCCCTACGCCATGGCCGATTATGCCTCTACTTTTGCCACTGTTAATTTGGATGAACTTTTTGACAAGATGGTTTACCTGTAATAAGTTTCATTCAGCTTTATTATATCTTAGTCTTCGAGTTCCATAATGTTTCCGCTCCAGGTGTTAATTCCCAAATAAGTATCAACACCATTCTTATCCGTGAAATTAAACAGCCACACCTTTATATATAGCAGGGAAAAATCACCTGTCTCAATAGTAGGGGTGAAGAAGAACTTATAGTGGCGCATAATAAAGCGCGGCAGGTGTTCTCTTATATTTTCATCTGCTCCCTGGAAGTCAATAACCGGCTCTAAGACTTTATTTGAATCACTTATGTTCTCTGGTGTGCTTTCCAGGATTTCCGGCAGCATGAAAGGCCTTCCTGTAATGGCATCCAACAGCCAGCGGTGTGGAATTTTTCGGGGCGGTAGGGGAGGTATTCTCCTGATTGAAGTGGTAGTTTCTCCGCAATAATAGGGATAGTAAACCAAACCTTCTTTGTTGAAAGTTAATGGGGCCAGGTTATTTTTCTCTGCCCAGGCATTCAAAACTTCCCTGGCTTGGCCCTGGTCAACGGATGTTTCGATTAAATTAATAGAGGTCATTTCGCTCACCCTGGTCAAGTTTATAGAAGGTTTCCGGGCGAAAATCAGTGTAGTAAGGGATTTCCCGGCGTGCCTCAACCACTTCATCCAGCCCTATCCTGGTTGTTAGGACAGCTTCGTT
>PXFD01000178.1 GCA_003564505.1 Syntrophomonadaceae bacterium | reverse complement strand
CTTTAACCGGCAGGGTAATAATAAACCTTAAATTATAGATTTAAATTTAAAAACTACTCTAAAGTTATCACTTTTGTAGTATCTACAGATACTTCTACATTTCCTTCAAAAAACGGTTGTATGTCTTCATTAATGATCAGAAAATCATAGAAACCCGGTTCTAGAAAGAAGAACCTGCGTCCGTTTTCTGCAATAATGACTTCCCTATCATCTAGAAACTGGTGCTGCAGGAATTCTTCGTTTTCCCAAATTTCTTCCCACAACTCAGCCCAGGCTTCACTTACTTCCTCATCAGGCTCCAGTTCGTTCTCTTCATTTTCTACTGGTGCTTCCTCTTGCACTTGGTCTGCTGCATCCTCTATTGTTTCTTCCCATTCTATATCTATGGTGCCTCCCGGTAATGCAAAGAAAAATAGGACATCCCTGTCGGAGGTATTCTGAATCAGGATCGGTTCCTTATCAGCTCCGCCCGCTACAACAGTAGTATCTTCGGTCAGGTCAAAAAAGGTACTGATAACAAAGAAATCCTGGTTAAACAAAGATAAATCATATTCTCCTTCAGGCAGGATGAAAGTAATTGATTCACCTGGCGCTATTACTTCATCACCAAGCAAATCTTCACCCCACTCGGCCAGATCCTCTCCAAAAAATGCAGCGTAAGCTATAACTATATCTTCCGTTTCATTGACCACTTCTATTGAAATACCATTTTCATCTTCTGTGACAGGTTCACCATTACCACAGCCGGCAGCGATAATCAGGCAGCAGATAAAGACTGTGACCAGCAGCTTACTTTTAAACATAATCAACCTCCGTCAAATTCATCTTAGTTGAATGCGACTAATTTTCTAAAATATTACAGGAATCAAGCTTGCCTTAGTCATTTTAACACATTTACTTCTATAATCAAGACGCACTGCTTCATGATGTGCAGATTTGATATTTTACAGTATAATATACTGCAGGCATTGTGGCAATTGCTAAGGAGTTGAATTTTTGAAACAGCAGAGCGAAAGGTTGGGCCGCGATCCCATTCCGGGACTTTTAGTAAAACTGGCTGTTCCGGCAACAGTGGGCATGCTGGTCATGGCTCTACACAGCGTAATTGATACAATTTATATCGCCAGGGGTGTAGGTACTATTGGTGTAGCCGCCGTAGCTATATCCTTTCCAATCCAAATGTTCTTTTTAGCATTGGCCGGTGCGGTGGGCATTGGTGGCAGTTCAGTTATATCAAGAGCACTGGGGGCCAACAATCTTGATAAAGCTAACCGTGCTTTTGGTAATATTCTCAGCCTGATTATCATATTCAGTGTAATTGGTGCCGTTTTAGGGCTTGTTTATCTAACTCCGATGTTAAAGCTTTTTGGAGCAAGTCCGACAGTGATGCCTTATGCCAAAGATTATTTAGAAATCATTCTTTACGGAACCATCAGCTTTACCTTCGGTTTCGCGATCAATAACGTTGTCCGGGCAGAAGGCAATGCCAAGATGGCCATGATTACCATGATCATGTCTTCAATTTTAAACATACTCTTTACTCCTATATTTTTATTTGCGTTAAACATGGGCATGAGAGGAGCAGCTTACGGAACAATTACCGCGCAGGGTTTAACAGCTGTTTATCTTTTTTATTATTTTTTAAGCGGTCAAAGTTCACTGAGCATCAGTATTATATACCTCTGGCCAAGACTTTATATGCTCAGAGAAATAATGGCCGTTGGCGCGTCTGCTTTTGCCAGGCAGGGCTCGGCCAGCTTTATGCTGATCATCGCCAACAACCTTTTAGTCTATTATGGTGGCGACATTGCAATTGCCGTACTTGGCATTATTCACCGGGTAATGATGTTCACCCTGATGCCAATTTTAGGCATTGTCCAGGGCATGCTGCCCATAGTGGGCTTTAATTATGGTGCCGGGCAAAGGGCAAGGGTAAGCGAATCAATTATTTTAGCCATTAAAACTTCCTCTATTATTTCTTTTACAGCCTTCGCCCTGGTTATGGCCATCCCGGAACCGCTAATGAGAATATTTACAACCGATCCGGAAGCTATTGCGCTTGGCCGTGATGCCTTAAGAATTATGTTTTCACTATCCATGACTGTTGGCATTCAAATGGTCACAGCCGGCGTTTTCCAGGCCCTGGGCAAGGCTAAAGCTGCCTTTGCTATATCCCTGGCCAGGCAGGTTCTTTTCCTTATTCCGGCCCTGCTTATCCTGCCTCTTTTCTTCCAATTGAACGGGGTCTGGCTCGCCTTCCCACTGGCGGAACTGCTATCATTTATACTGGCCCTCTTCTTCATAAGCAGATATAGATCATATTTCTTTTTAGAAAAGACCCGGATGGCAGTGATCTCCGGTGAAAAAAGCCTGCCATGAGTGCGAAATACGCGGGGACGGGGGGTTGTGTACTTGTAATGATTGAATCAAAAAATACAAATACAGTGGGGAAAAACCCTGAAAAGCGGCAGCCCCCCTGCTCTCCAGGGGAAATATATGATTTAAACATTGCCGACCTTAACCACCATGGAGATGGTGTCGGCAGAATTTTTGACTTTGCTATTTTTGTACCCGGTGCTCTACCGGGAGAAACGGTCAAAGCAAGAGTTACCCGGAACCGAAAGAATTATGCCGAAGCATTCCTGCTTGAATTACTAAAACGCTCTTCTCATCGCATAACTCCCCCCTGCCCTTATTTTGGCAACTGCGGCGGGTGTCAACTGCAGCACCTTCAATACAAAGAACAGCTGGCCTGGAAGCAAAAAATGGTCAGCGAAACTTTAAGCCGCATTGCCGGGTTCAGCATAAAGGCTTTACCAGCTATCGGCATGGCTGAACCCTGGCACTACCGCAACAAAACCCGGGTTCATTTCGCATATGCTGAAGGTAAAGTCCTGGCCGGTTTTTACAAGTCCCAAACAAACGAGCTTATAGATATTGATCGATGCCAGATCCAGCACCCGTTAAACGTCCGGGTTATTAATGGTCTGCGCAGGGCAGTGCAACGTTATATGGATATAGTTAAAGACCCTAAAAAAAACTGGCTGCCGGTCAACGAGGCCTCAATCCGCACATCCTTTGCAAACAGTGAGTGCCTGGTTTCATTATCAGAAAACCCTGGGCAGGGTGATAAAGGAGACAGG
>PXFD01000142.1 GCA_003564505.1 Syntrophomonadaceae bacterium | reverse complement strand
GGTGTGTAGGCTGGCCCGGTTTTATACCGTTATCAAGGCCGTTTTTCGTGAAAACGGTTTGAGAGGATTGGCAATTAATGTCAATCAATAAAGGTGGTACCGCGAGCCTCTCGTCCTTTAAGGATGAGAGGCTTTTTGTATTGGAGGGGAATGTTAAATGATAGAGGCAGCTGTATTAGGGGCGACAGGTTATACAGGAATAGAATTGATTCGTTTAATAAATGCTCATCCCGATGTCAGTTTGGCTCTGGCTACCTCAGAAAGCCATGATGGCAAAAAGATTAGTGATGTTCATCCCCAGTTTTACGGGCAGACAGATTTAATCCTGGGAAAAATGGAACCAGACCAGATGCCTTCTACTATTGATGTCGTCTTTTGTGCCCTACCCCATGGCAGTTCGGCAGAAGCAGGATCTACCCTTTATAAAAAAGGTTTCAGGGTGATCGACTTAAGTGCCGATTTTCGGTTAAAAAAGCCTGAAGCATACAGCCAGTGGTACAGCCTGGATCATCTTCACCCCGAACTGCTCGAATGCTCAGTTTATGGTCTTCCCGAGCTTTATGGGGAACAGGTTAAAAATGCCAGGCTTATCGCCAATCCCGGCTGTTACCCGACTGGTATTATTCTGGCCCTGGCGCCCCTTCTGAAGAATAAAATGGTTGATTTAAACAGTATTATAATCGATGCCAAATCAGGAGTATCCGGTGCGGGCAGGACACCAAAGCAGCCCTTTCATTTTCCGGAGTGCACTGAAAACTTCAAGGCATACCGGGTTGCTTCACATCAGCATACCCCGGAAATTGAACAGGAGTTGAGCTGCCTGGCTGAAAAGGAGCTTAAAGTAACCTTTACTCCTCACCTGGTTCCAATGATTCGCGGTATATTGAGTACTATTTATCTTAAGTTGAACACAGAAAAAAATGAGACTGAATTAAATAAGCTATATATAAATTTTTATGATGACAGTCCCTTTGTAAGAATACTGAAACCGCCTGCGCTACCGGAGACCCGTTTTGTCCGAGGCAGCAATTACTGTGATCTTGCTCTAAAGCTTGATTCCAGAACCGGGCAGTTAATAATCATTTCTGCCATTGATAACCTGGTAAAAGGAGCTGCAGGGCAGGCCGTACAGAATATGAACCTGATGTTTGGTTTTTCAGAAACGGCCGGCCTTGGTCAGACGGCGCAATAGCCATAAGTAAAAGCAACGAATAGAAATTATAAGCTAAAAGCACGTTAGTTTTTTGAGTGGAGGATTAAATATGAGAGATCAAAAACAATGGGAAAAAGTTGAAAACAGGAGTTTAACGCTTGCCAAAGGCTTTCAGGCCGGTGGGACTGCGGCCGGAATTAAGAATGGCAAAAAAGATGTAGCAATTATTTATAGTGAAAAAGAAGCTGTGGCCGCAGGAGTTTTTACCCGCAACCAGGTTAAAGCCGCTCCAGTTTACCTTTGCCAGGAACACCTGGAAAATCCTATCCAGGCAGTGGTAATAAACAGCGGTAATGCCAATGCCTGTACCGGAGAACAGGGAACAAAAGATGCCCGGCTTATGGCTGAGAAAACAGCAGAAGCTACCGGCTTAAAGCCAGGAGAAGTAATGGTTAGCTCTACCGGGGTAATCGGTGTACCCATGCCTATGAATAAGATCACCGCCGGTATTGTTCACGCTGCTTCAGCCCTGGGTACCGGAGAGGAATATGATCTGGCTGCCGCGCAGGCGATAATGACAACTGACACAGTAATAAAACAGTTAGCATATCACTGCAAAACTGACAATGGAGAATTTCATCTGGGCGGTATTGCCAAGGGCTCCGGCATGATCTGCCCTAACATGGCAACGATGCTGGCTTTCCTGACAACTGATGTAAAAATTGAACGCTCCCTGCTGCAGGAGCTTTTTGCAGAGGCCTCTGACAAATCGTTTAACTCGATTACAGTAGATGGAGATACATCCACCAATGATACAGCTTTAATCCTGGCCAATGGCGCAGCTGAAGGGGTAGAGATTACCCGGGAGAGTGAATATCTGTCACTTTTTAAAGAAATGCTGATCGAAGCCTGCCAGGAGTTGGCCAGGAAGATTGTTGAAGATGGTGAAGGCATAACCAAGGTTATTACTCTAAGTATTAAAGGCTTAACTGACGAAAAAAGTGGACGGGTTATGGCTTTAAGTGTTCTTAATTCGCCGCTGGTTAAGACGGCTTTCTATGGTGAAGACGCCAACTGGGGCCGGATCCTTGCTGCGCTTGGATATTCAGGAGTTAAATTCGATCCGGAGAAAGTTGATATTTATATCGGGCCATACCAGGTAGCTGAAAACGGTGGCTCTGTTCCATTCAGCGAAGAAAAAATGAAAAAAGTATTGCAGAAGAGGGATGTTCCGGTCCTGGTAGATTTGAAAAATGGAGAGGTTGAAGTTACGGCCTGGGGAACAGATCTGAGCCATGAATACATTAGCATTAACGCAGATTACCGGAGTTAACGGAAAGCAGGGGATAATATGAACCAGGAAGCGCTAAAAAGTATACCAAAAGCAGAAGTATTAATTGAAGCTTTGCCGTACATGCGGAATTATACCGGAAAATATTTTGTGATCAAGTACGGCGGCCAGGCCATGGTTAGTCCGGAATTAATGGAATCGGTAATCCTTGATATGATTCTCTTAAAGTACATAGGGGTTAAGCCGGTGCTGGTCCATGGCGGAGGAAGAGAAGTTAACCAGGTTATGAGCAAGTTGGGAAAAGAACCGCTTTTTGTTAACGGGCTGAGAGTTACTGATGATGAAACCATGGAAATTGTTGAAATGGTTTTAAACGGTAAAATCAACCAGCACATTGTCAGCCTTTTTAACCAGCATGGCGGCAGGTCGGTGGGTTTCAGCGGAAGGGATGGTCAGATCCTGCAGGCCAGGCGAATGGATCCGCAGCTGGTTAATGGCAATCCTGATGAAAAGGTTGATTTAGGGCGGGTAGGTGAAATAATCCAGGTCAACCCTGAACTAATCAACACGGTCAGTGATAACGGTTACATCCCGGTTATATCTTCAATCGCTTCGGGTATCAACGGGGAGAGTTTAAACATTAATGCCGATCATGCCGCAGGTGAAGTTGCAGTGGCACTTAAAGCAGAAAAATTGATTGTTTTAACCGATGTAGATGGAATATACCGG
>PXFD01000119.1 GCA_003564505.1 Syntrophomonadaceae bacterium | reverse complement strand
TTTTTACGTTGACGGGTATAATTGAGCAACCCTCCAGCTTCGATAATATCCAGCTGTCTCGTAGACAGGTTATGCTTTGCTTCTATTTCATATTTGCCTTTTACCTGGCGAATCAGCACTTCACCCTGTTTTAACTGCTCCATAACAACATCAATTTGCAGTTCGTCTCCACTTACAAGCAGTTCATAGTCTGAAGGATTCTTAAACGTTAACGGCACTATGCCAAAGTTCACCAGGTTGGCGTGGTGAATCCTGGCAAAAGATTTTGCTAAAACCACTTTAATGCCCAGGAACATGGGCGCAAGAGCAGCATGTTCTCGACTGGAACCCTGGCCGTAATTATCACCGGCAACAATAATACTGCTGCTATATTCACCTGCCCGCCGGGCAAAATCCGGGTCAAGTGAAGAAAATACAAACTTGCTGAGAGCTTCAATATTAGAGCGCAAAGGCAGAACCTTCGATCCACCGGGTATTATATGGTCCGTGGTAATATTATCGCCTACTATAAGTATAACTTTACCCCTTAAATTTTCAGGCACCGCTTCGTTCAAAGGTATTGGTTTAATATTGGGACCTCGAACTATTTCAATATCTGCATTTTCATCCGGTGGGGCAATCAGCATGTGATCATCAATAACCGGGACTTTCTCTTCGACCTTTCCGGGAGCAGCACCAAGATCGCGTGGATCAAATATTTCTCCTTTAATTGCCGCTGCAGCAGCGGCAGCCGGGCCGGTCAGGTAAACCCCGGCATCTGCAGTTCCACTCCTGCCCTGAAAGTTCCGGTTAAAGGTCCGTACCGATACAGAGCCTGAGGGTGGGGCCTGGCCCATACCTATACATGGCCCGCAGGCAGTTTCAAGGATTCTTGCCCCGGCAAGCAAGAATTTTTCTACAACACCTTCACGAGCCAGTGTTAAGTAGACCTGGCGTGAACCCGGTGCAACTACCAGGCTGACATCCGGGTGAACTCTCTGATCCTTTAATATCTCGGCAACGAGGCTCAGATCATAATAAGATCCGTTAGTACAACTACCCACAGCAACCTGATCAACTTTGACAGGTCCAATTTCACGAACTGCTTTCACAGCATCAGGGCTATGCGGAACAGCAGCAAGCGGTTCAAGCCTGCTTAAATCAATTTTTATTTCTTCTCCATAAACTGCCCCGGGATCTGCTTTCATCTCCTGCCAGCAATCAGCTCTTCCCTGATTCTCCAAGAATTTCCTGGTTACCTCGTCACTGGGGAAAACAGAGGTGGTCGCTCCCAGTTCTGCACCCATATTTGTAATAGTTGCCCTTTCAGGGATGGAAAGATGCTTCAACCCTGGCCCGCTGTATTCCATAATTTTGCCAACCCCGCCCTTGACAGTAAGACGCCGCAGTAATTCCAGGATCACGTCTTTTGCACCAACCCATGGAGGAAGCTCTCCGGTTAACTCAACTTTAATCACTTCCGGGACAGATAAGTAAAATAACCCCCCAGCCATGGCTACAGCAACATCAAGTCCACCTGCGCCAATGCCGATCATACCCAATCCTCCGGCTGTCGGAGTATGGCTGTCTGAACCAAGCAGTGTTTTTCCAGGCTGGCCAAATCTCTCAAGATGAACCTGGTGGCAAATACCGTTACCCGGCCTGGAGAACCATATTCCATAACGGGCAGCAACAGACTGCAGGTAACGATGATCATCAGCATTTTCAAAACTATTTTGCAAGGTATTGTGGTCAACGTAGCTTACTGATAATTCCGTTTTCACCTTATCAACACCCATAGCTTCAAGCTGCAGATAGGCCATCGTCCCCGTAGCATCCTGGGTTAGGGTTTGGTCAATTCTGATGCCGATTTCATGATTTTTTTCCAGCTCTCCTTCAACCAGGTGTTCACGTAAAATTTTATGTGCCAGACTGTCTGCCATTTTATCGATCCATCCTTTCAGATAAATATTAATACTTTTTCGAATAATTGGGCGACAACCTGCCCTTTAACAGGTGGCCGAATACAGGTAAAATCATAATCACTGCGCAGATTATAAATAAAAGCTTAAAGTCAAACCAGCTCAACAGGTAGCCCAGGGTTATTGAACCAACAACGATGCCAAGATCAAATGCAGCTGTAAAAGTAGCCATACCGATACCCCTTTCCATAACCGGAAGGCGATCGGCTGCCAGGGCCATCACTGAGGAATGGGCCGCGCCAAAACCAACACCGAGGATAAAAGCGCTCACTAAAAGCTGACCTGCCCATTCTGCATAGGCAATCAGCAGTAAGGATGCCCCGGCGATTAGCAGGCCTGGTATGTAGACATTCTCCCTTCCAAGGCGATCCGAGAGTCTACCGGCAGCCGGCCGGGCTACCACAGTGGTTAAGGCAAATATAGTAAAAAAGTATCCCACTGCCCGGATATCCCGGACTTCTCCAAGCAGCGGCAGGAAAGTTAATATGGCGCCCAGGGTGTAGGTCATACAAAAAATAACCAGTGAAGGGTAAAGCACTTTTCGGGAAAAAAGCATCTTTTTTCCTTCACTTCCGCTTTCGCGGACCGGTTCTTTAACCAGGGCACCGAATATTAATGCCACCAGGGCTGCAGCTGAGGCAACCATGAAGAGTAGTAAATAGTTACTTTCCGTCGTTAGCCGCAGATGCTCACCAAGGATAGGAGCGGTAGCCAAAGACAGAGGCGGTGCCATACCCATTAACCCAACAACAGATCCCCGCTTTCCCGGAGGGGCCAGGTCAAGGGTCAAAGTATTAAAAGCCAGTAGAAAAGCACCCCAGCCAAAACCCTGGACCGCCCTGAGAACAAATAATAGAGGGAGCGGCGGAAGCAGCAGCAAGCCTAACCCTGCTGCTGTATAAAGTCCAATCCCCATCATCAACAAACGCTTGCGGCCTTTTTGATTTATATCACGTCCCTGAAAGGGGCGCAGAACAATAGAACAAAAAGTAAATAAACCCATCAGCAGGCCGACAGAAGCTTCAGATCCTCCGGCATCCAGGGTATAAAAAGGCAGGACCGGGATATAATAATCAAGGGCAAAAAACAAAAAGAAAATTGCCCCGAACAAGGCCATAAAGTTTGCCGTAACGATTTTAAGATCGGATTTATCACGCATTACTATTTCTCCAGGGCAATATTTTAGGTGCTTCTTTTTAAGAAAAGATCCATCAAACT
>PXFD01000095.1 GCA_003564505.1 Syntrophomonadaceae bacterium | reverse complement strand
TAGCTCAACGGTTTTCCGCTATAGCCGCTGGCGACGCTCCGCTCATTATCCGCTCGGAATACATAATATTGCTTAAACCTTAACTGCTGCCGGCTTCAAACTTTAGTTGTCGGTTAAAATGTTCATACGCCTGTTTATTGCATCGAGAGTGGCGCGAACTGTAGCTTCAAGGTCATCTCCTTTATTTATTGCCGTACCCAATAGCAATTCTTCCTGACTGCCTGAACGCAAAAATACCCCCACTGCTATGGCATTCTTCCCACAGAGGTGCATTTTTTGTGTATCGCCAATAGAAAGGATATGTTTTATGCCAAGGGATTTTTCTAATGCCTCCAGGGTAGCTGAGACAACCATTTTCAGCCGGTTTTGGCTGGTATTAGTACCGGAAACGCCGGCTGTATATGACTCCTCATTGGCATCAATAGTTATAATAACTTCAGCTTTTCCCCTCTCAGATTTAAAAGTAATACTTCTAAATATAAATCTGATACCACTTTCCACTGGAAGGGCAATACCGGTTTCAAGCTGAGCTACGCTGATTTTTTTATGGTCTAGTTGTAGACCTTTTTGGACAAGGACAGCTGATTCGATATCTCTTACTACCTGCTTGGGGGAACGTGTAGAATTGGCTAAAACATGGATCTCTTTTATTTCATTACCTTTGGTAATGATTTTTCCAGACACTACCCCCTGGACCTGGGCAATAATTGTTTCAATATCTTTAACTGCCTGACTCTTTGCCTGTGTGATCGTTTACGCCTCCCTGTTTACGCAACGTGGCCACAGTTTTTTGATTTTTATGGTTATAGAGTTGCTTATTTTTATAGTTAATTGCCTAATTTATTACTTATTCTAACAAAAATGAAAAATTCCTTCTTTATTATAAAAATATTTTCATATTTAGCATTCGGTAAAACCGCAGGCTTCACACTTCAGGCAACCTTCTGCCCTGATTAGTGCGCAGGTACCGCAATCGGGACAAAGTTCAAGGGCGCTGCCATTAGAAGTGTTACTCGAATCTGCCTTAGCCTGGGCCAGGCTGCGCAGGGACTGCCCTATGGCATCAGGTACACTCATGATCCTGTTTGGTCCAAATCCGACTGAACGAGCTCCCCCGATACCTTCCAGTTGAGTAACTATTTCTTCTACGCTCACGCCACATCGAAGGGCCAGGGATATGAGGCGGGCAATTGCTTCGGTAAAGGCAACAACATCGCTTCCGGCTTTACCGATTTGAGCAAATAATTCAAAAGGTTTATTATCTGCGGAATTTAAAGTTACAAAAAGGTTTCCCATGGGGGTCCTGACACTGGTTGTACTGCCGCTTAATGTTTTGGGGCGTTTAATTGGCTTGAGGGTTTCATCTGCACCGGTTTTGCCGTCGCCAGTATTTAAAACCTGCTTTGTCCTGGAAGCATCGCGATAAATTGTAATACCTTTACAGCCGGACTGCCAGGCGCTAATATAAGCATACCTTACATCATCTGTGGTGGCATCCTGTTTCAGGTTAATAGTTTTGCTGACAGCGTTATCAGTATGTTTCTGAAATGCAGCTTGATGCTTGACATGCCAGCTGTAGTCTATTTCCATTGCTGTTTTAAATAGTTCTTTAAATTTTTTAGGCACATCTGCGCTTTCAGGTATTTTACCACTGCGGGCAATTTCCTGGATCAACTCTTCACTGTAAAAGCCTTCTTGCCTGGCAATTTCGAGGAAGAGGGGGTTTACTTCCGGCAAATCGAGGCCTCCCAGGATATTTTTTCGAATAAAAGCGATGCTAAAATAAGGCTCAATTCCGCTGCTGGCCCCGGCCAGGATCGATATCGTGCCGGTTGGAGCTATAGTTGTGCGGGTGGCATTGCGCACCCTGTCTTCTTCCTTGCCGGTATCGTAAATGCTGCCTTCAAAATTAGGGAATACACCGCGTTCTTCAGCCAGGGCAGCAGATTTTTCTTTTGCTTTAGTGTTAACAAACTGCATAACCTGTTCAGCAGTTGCAACTGCTTCTTCACTGTCATAAGTAATACCCAGCCTGACCAGCATATCATGCCAGCCCATTATACCCAGGCCAATCTTTCGGTTGCCTTCTTTATGCATGGCAGCAATTTCAGGTATAACATAATTACTGGCATCAATAACATTATCGAGGAAGCGAACTATGGTTTCTATATCTTCAGCAAGCCCGTTCCAGTCAATTTTAGATTCACCTGTAACATACTTGCCCAGGTTTATCGAGCCCAGGCAGCATGCCTCATAGGGAAGCAGCGGCTGTTCGCCACAGTTATGTACTACCAGTCCGTTAGCATCAAAAGCATTGATTCCAGGGACCTGAACATCATATACCTCTTCGTATTCCTTGGGTGATACCGACTCAACCACGGCAGTAAATCGTTCGCGGTTTGGGGTGCGGCGATATTTTTCGAGCAATGTAGTAAGACGAGACTGTTTAATACTGTCACAAAAACCGATCATATCTTTAAATATTTCGAGATTATCGTTAGCTATTATCAACTCATGCTGTGACCTGGTTTTGTAGCTGCTCTTACCACCTTTGCCGTTTGGCAGAGAAGTGTATTTTTCTATACGCCTGTTTTCATATATTGTGCTGATTATCCCAAAGCGGGCCAGGATTCTTTGCACTGCTTTAAGCTGCCCCAGGTTACTTTGAGATAGCCTTACTGAAAGCCCTTTATTTTGAGTTCCCTGAACTGAACCGTCTGCATCAAATAATCCTCTCAAAAATCCCCTGGAAAACGCGGAAGAAGTTTTAGTTTCCAGGTAAGGGGTAATTTCCTTGTTGCCCGGGGTCATACCAAGAGATAGGGCAATTTTTTTAACTGCTGCAAGACTTAACCTGTATTCATTTCTGCCACTGATCTTTTGCCAACCTTTGAAATCAGTGCGATGAGGCAGCGTTTTAGCTGCAGCTAGGACTTCACCCATAACCGAAGTTTCCTTTTGTTCTTCTGGCTTTATCCAGACAGAAAGCAGGGCTTTGTCAGTTTTTAAGGTGCCATCTCCAACCAGTAAGCCTATTAAGTAACCTTCTTTTTCACCGTAAAGGCCGTCCCACTCTGCAAAGCTGCGATGATTATGAATAATGATTTCATCACCTGGTTTGAGCTCGTTAATTACAGTCCACTCTTTTTCCAGCATGTTCCTGGTTTTCTTAACGACCTTCAGTACAG
>PXFD01000080.1 GCA_003564505.1 Syntrophomonadaceae bacterium | reverse complement strand
TCGACAATGTCAATCCCGTATCCTTCAAGTCCTTTAACTTTGCGCGGGTTATTGGTTAAAAGCTTGATTTTTTTCAGACCCAGATCAACCATGATCTGCGCTCCCACACCATAATCGCGCAGGTCGGCGGCAAAACCAAGGGCTTCATTGGCCTCAACAGTATCTTTTCCATCATCCTGCAGGTGATAAGCGCGAATTTTATTAAGCAGACCGATTCCCCGGCCTTCCTGGCGCATATAAACAATCACCCCGGAACCATTTTCTGCCACCTGTTTCATGGCCTGGTGCAGCTGATTGCCGCAATCACAGCGCAGTGAACCAAAAACATCACCGGTCAGGCATTCCGAGTGTACCCTGACCAGGATCGATTCTTCAGGATCTACTTCTCCGTAAACCAGGGCCAGGTGAATCAGGTTGTCAATATTGTTTTCGTAAGCTATTAAATCAAAATTGCCGTGAACAGTGGGCAGCACCGAAGTAGCTGCACGCCAGACCAGTTTTTCTTTCTGCATCCTGTAATTAATCAAATCGGCAATACTGATCAACTTTAGGTTGTGTTCAGCACAGAATTCAGTCAGTTCAGGCAGACGGGCCATGCTGCCGTCTTCGTTTATGACCTCGCAGATGACACCTGCCGGTTCCAATCCGGCCAGGGTGGCCAGGTCAACAGCAGCCTCGGTATGACCGGCCCGGCGCAGAACGCCACCATCCATCGCTTCAAGAGGGAAAATGTGACCGGGACGCTTTAAATCGGCCGGTTTTGTTTCCGGATCAATCAGTGTTTTCACAGTCTGTGCCCGCTCGAAAGCAGAAATTCCTGTTTTGCAGGAGCCGGCATCCACAGATACGGTAAAAGCGGTACAGTGGCTGTCGGTGTTATTAGTAACCATCTGGGGTAGATCCAGTTCGCGCACGCGCTGCGATGTTAGAGGCGCACAGACAAGACCGCGGGCGTAGCGAATCATAAAATTTATCGCTTCCGGAGTGGCTTGTGATGCTGCCATAACCAGGTCGCCTTCGTTTTCCCTGTCTTCGTCATCTACTACTACAACCATACGACCGTTTTTTAAATCTTCGAGTGCTTCTTCAATGGTGTTAAATTTCATGGCAATCCGCTCCTTTATTTCTATAAATAACCCTTCTCCATAAGCATGCTCATGGTCAGGTTTGATTTGCTCTTACTTCCATGTTCTCCGGCCTGGCGGGGAGCCAGCATTTTTTCAACGTACTTCCCAATCAGGTCTACTTCAAGGTTAACCTGGGCTCCGCTTTCACTGCGGCCAAGTGTGGTTTCACCGGCTGTATGGGGAATCAGCCCCACGGAAAAACGGTTTTCATCAACGTCGATCACCGTCAGGCTAACTCCATCCAGGGATACTGAGCCCTTGGGGATAATATAACGCATCAGCTCTTCCGGCGCTGCAAAGGTGAGGATAATTGCTCCTCCCTGCGGCTCTCTGCCGGTCAGGGTAACAACAGCATCGATATGCCCGCTGACCAGGTGCCCACCCAGGCGACCGTTTAATGTCATGGCACGTTCAAGGTTGACCGGGCTGCCCATTGTTAAATGACCAAGGTTGGTTTTCTTCAGGGTTTCAGGCATGGCCCAGGCTGTAAAGTTATCTTTTTCAACTGCCGTTGCAGTCAGGCAGGGACCATTAACAGCAATACTGTCTCCTATTTTCAAATCGGAAAGGACTTTTTTTGCTGTAATAACAATATTGGTTCCCTCACCTGAGCTGCTGATCCGGCGGATTGTTCCAAGTTCTTCAATTAACCCGGTAAACAAGCTTTCCAACCTCCATTAGATAATAAGTTTTAATAACTCAGCTATTTCTACCGCTTTTGCTTGCTGAGTAAAACTGACAGTTTCCCGAACCAGGTTAAACCGGTTTAGCTGCTTTTTCCGGGAACAGGGTAACCTATTAAAAGCAAGTCCTGATCAAATTGTTTCATCTCAATATCTTCTACCAACCAGGCTTTACTGAGGCTCTCGATACCGGAACCGCCAAAAGCTGTAGGACTCTGTCTGCCACCAATTATGAGCGGAGCAATGAATACAAACAGCTTATCAACCAGCCCCTGGGATAGAAGGCTGTAATTCAAGGTGCCTCCTCCTTCAACCAAAACTGATGTCAGGTCCCTTTTTGCCAGCTCTTTCATCAGCGCGACCAGGTCAACAAAACCCTGGATTGAAGGAAGCTTAATGATTTCAACCCCTTTTTCTTCAAGGGACTTAAGTTTATCCAGTGGCGCCTGCTCCGTAACTGCCAGAATAGTTCGGGCAGTTGAAGTACTCTCAACAACTTTTGCGTCAATCGGCAGGCGGGCTGTGCTGTCAACTATAACCCTTACCGGATCTTTTCCACCGCCATCTTCAATCCTTGCAGTTAATCTTGGATTGTCTTTTAAAACAGTCCCGATACCGACCATGATTACATCTGTATGATCACGCAGGCGGTGCACAAATTGACGGGCTTTTTCTCCGGTTATCCATTGGGAATCACCGGTTATGGTTCCAATTTTACCATCAAGGCTCATCGCTACTTTTATTGCTACAAAGGGCCGGCCCGTAGCTACGCATTTTATAAATGCTTCATTTAGCTGGCGGGCTTTCTCTTCCAAAACTCCCTCTTTAACTTTAACACCGGCTTCGCTCAACCTGGCAAAACCTTTTCCGGAAACAAGCGGATTTGGATCCTGCATAGCTGCTACCCCCCTGCTGATTCCGGCATTGATGATTGCTTCCGTGCAGGGCCCTGTTCTGCCGTGATGACAGCAGGGCTCAAGATTTAAGTAAAGAGTGGCACCTTTTGCCTTTTTACCTGCCTTTTCAAGGGCAATTATTTCAGCATGCGGTGAGCCGGCAGCCTGATGATAGCCTGTTCCCACTACTTCTGATTCCTGCACAATTACTGCGCCAACCATGGGGTTGGGGCTGGTGCGGCCCCTGCCCTGTCGCGCAAGGTCGAGAGCCATCCACATAAAGCGTTCGTCGGTATCCAAAAATCTCACCTCACAAATTTTTTCTGTCCGGTAGCAATCCGGCGTGACAGCCGGTGTCTTGTCTGTTATACAAAAAACCCTGAGCATACAGCTGCTTCAGGGTCTCGGATAAAACAGGCCTTGTTTTATACCGCCTCTTCTTCCTTCCAGACTATACTGTCGGCTCCGGACTCTCACCGGATCAACCTTTACGGTTCG
>PXFD01000014.1 GCA_003564505.1 Syntrophomonadaceae bacterium | reverse complement strand
GAAGAGAAAAAGAAAAAAGTAATAGAGGTTTTAAACAAGGCTAAAGGTATGGAACTGCAGGCTATACACCAGTATATGCATCAGCACTACTATCTGGATGATAAAGATTTAGGTGAACTGGCAAAAAACGTTAAACTAATTGCCATTGATGAAATGAGGCATGCTGAGGCCCTGGCCGAGAGAATTTCTGAATTAGGTGGAGAGCCTACTACAGAATTAGCCGGTCCGGTTGAAAAAGGCCAGAAGGTTGAAGATATCTTCCCCTTTGATGCGGAGCAGGAAGATGAAGCTATTGAAGTATACAGCGGCTTTCTGGAAGTATGTCGTCAAAATGGAGATAGCATCAGTATGAAGCTTTTTGAAATGATCATAGAACATGAGCAGGAGCACTTCAATTATTTTGACAGTGTGGATGATCATATTAAAACCCTTGGATCTGCTTATCTCTCAAGGATAGCTGGAACTCCAGCAGGGACAGGGCCAGCGAAGGGTTATGCTTTTGCCGATCAGGCAGAGTAAGATAATAATAATTGTCTTTGCTCAGCTTGTTTAAGGAAACTGCTCTAGCTGATTGTTTAAGCTGGAACTATTCTTTATCAGATTCAAATTTCTTAAGCACGCTGTATAGTTGTAAAATATAAGTAATAGAGTTCCGGGTTTTTAATTAATCCGGAACTCTATGCATATAATCTAATACACAAATAAGAAAAAGGGCCGATCTTTTAAGATCGGCCCTCATGGTGCCGAAGGTGGGAGTCGAACCCACATGCCCGGAGGGCGCACGATTTTGAGTCGTGTGCGTCTGCCAGTTCCGCCACTTAGGCATGATAATAACATCTTAGCATAAAGCAGTTTCACAGGCAAGGAGGTTTATTTGTTCAATATTTGAGGATTGTTACTTTATTGACAAATCAAGATCATATATAGATAATTGAAGAAAGTTAATATATTCACAAAGCAGGGAAAGAAACTTAACTATCGAAAATATTAAACGGTAAAAGTATTTTTTTGCCTGACTATTTAATTAAGGGGTGATAAGTTTATGAGTGATTTGATTAAAGGTGGAGCTTTTTTGCTTGGTCCTGTGGATGAAAATACGGTTTTTACGCCAGAAGATTTTGATGATATCCATATGATGATCAAGAAAACCAGCGCTGATTTCATGAATAATCAGGTTGAGCCGAAAATTGATGAAATCGAAGAGATGGCTGAAGGGGTTACCCTGGGTTTACTTCGCGAAGCAGGTGAGCTTGGGTTATTGGGCAGTGACATTCCCGAAGAGTACGGTGGCGAAGAAGCAGACAAGATCACTACTATGATCATAACTGAGAATGCATCATTATGCGGAGGTTCTTTTGCTACAGCATTTGGTGCCCATAGCGGAATTGGAACTTTACCGATTGTATATTTCGGTAATGAAGAACAAAAGAAAAAGTACCTGCCGGGTCTTGCAACCGGGGAAAAAATTGCTGCCTATGCATTAACAGAGCCTGAAGCAGGTTCCGATGCACTTAATTGTAAAACCAAGGCGGTCCTAAGTGATGATGGCAAGCATTACATCCTGAATGGAGCAAAGCAGTATATTACCAATGCTTCCTGGGCGGATGTAATTGTCACTTACGCTAAAATTGATGGAGAGAGATTTACATCATTTATCGTGGATGCTGATTCTGAAGGTGTTACTATTGATCCCGAAGAGAAAAAAATGGGAATCAAAGGTTCCTCAACTACCAGCGTTATTTTTGAAAACTGCAAAGTGCCTGTCGAAAACATGCTCTGGCATGAAGGGAAAGGGCACCAGGTTGCTTTTAACATTCTAAATATCGGTCGCTTTAAGCTTGGTGCAGGCTGCATTGGTGGCAGCAAAAAGGTAATTGAATTTGCTTCTGAGTATGCCCTGCAAAGAGTGCAGTTTAAGCAGCCAATTGCACAGTTCAATATTATTAAGAACAAATTTGCCAATATGGCGATTCTTACTTACCTTATGGAAAGCCTTGTTTACCGTATTGGCGGTATGATTGACGAGAAACTTGAAGAAGTAAAGGAAAGCGGGGCTGAAAGTTCCGATATTGTCCAGGCTATCCAGGAGTACGCTATTGAATGTTCAATATCGAAAGTCTGGTGCTCTGAAGCGATGGATTACATTGCTGATGAAGGAGTGCAGATCTTCGGCGGATACGGCTACGGTCAGGAATACCCGGCAGAGCGTTCTTACCGGGATAGCCGTATTAACCGTATTTTCGAAGGAACCAACGAAGTTAACAGGATGCTCATTCCAGGAACCCTACTGCGCAAAGCTATGAAGCAGGAAGTTCCCTTCATGGAAGCAGTTATGGGACTTGGAGGAACATTGAAGCAGGCTAAAGAAGCTGAAGCTCCGGAAGGAACACCGGAAAGAGAAGAATTCTACCTGAATAATATGAAGACATTATTCCTGCTGGCTGCAGGAAATGCTGCTCAGAGTTTTGGCGAAGAGCTGACCAAGGAGCAGGAGATTCTTTGCCGTCTGGCAGATATGGCTATGGAAGTATTTGCAGCGGAAAGTGGACTTTTAAGAGCTAAGAAAATGCTTGCTCAGGGTGAGAGTGAGGAAGCTAAGCTGGCAATGACCATGACCAGCATCTTTATTTATGAAATGATTCCAAAGATGGAAAGCTGGGCAAAAGAAGTTATTGCCGGAACTCTTGAAGGTGAAGCTGCGGCAAAAGCATATTCTGGCATTCGCATATTATCCCAGTATGATCCGGTCAACACTTATGCTCCCAAGCGGGAAATTGCCGATATGGTTTATGAGTGCAAAAAATACTTCCTCGATCGTGATTAATTCGCTTATTTAGCTCAAGAAAAGAGTTAAGAAAAGAAAGAGTTAATAAAAGAAGGGAGCAGATTTATAAAACTGCTCCCTTCAAAAATTTATAACTACCTATGATTTCTTAAATAGCTTTTTTTACTTTGCCAGCTTTAATGCAGCGGCTGCAAACATTTACCCGCCGGGGGGAACCATTAACAATAATTTTAATGCGCTGGATATTTGGACGCCATCTTCTTTTGGTCTTAATATTGGAGTGACTGATTTGATTACCAGTTGCTTTGCTTTTACTGCAAACCACACAAACTTTAGCCATTATTCAACCCTCCCGGCTTTCTTAATTGTCACGCGTAATATTGTAGCACAATGTGCATCATCAAACAAGAATTTTTTAAATTGTTCTT
>PXFD01000096.1 GCA_003564505.1 Syntrophomonadaceae bacterium | reverse complement strand
GCAGCTTTCCTGGTTGGCTATTTTTATTCTGCCGGCAATTTTCATTTATAGCAACCTTTTTTAATGTTTGTGAACCAGCAGTTCAAAGCGGGGCAGTTTTTTTCCGCTTTTCTTTTGCAGGTTTAGGAAGCTGCGGGCCTGTTTTGCAGCATTGGCCACTACCTGCACACGGCGAGCCCTTCTGCCCAGCTTTTGCAGGTAAACGCCAAATCCGGCAGCTGCTTTTTCAGAAGCAAAGCGAACACCTTCAGTATTAATAACTATCTGCCCGTATTGATAGGGCAGCCTGCCGTGCAGGGTTTTGCGCAGTTCCTTCAGGTGAAAGCTGCTTACCATACCGCTCAGCTTTATATGTAAAACCCCTTTTTGTTCGGTCAGAGACACCATCAGCTGTTCGGAAGCAGTCTTCAGCTGCTTTTTCTTCACTTTCGGCATGTCCAGGCACCGCTCCATCAGTGTCACTGGGTGACTGTCACCCTGCTGCTGCCGCTTCAAAAACTGATCATAGCCCCTGTTTTTCCACTCAAAATGCCTGATTAGACCCCAGGCCAGCGCCCTGTAGAGAGCTGAAGTCCAGCCGGTAAACCTGACATTTTTGAATATATTTTTCAGCGAATAGAATTCTTTCAAAGCTTTTACTGTTTCCCGCTGCAATTCCTCGGGAGTAATTAAAAGGGGCATTAAAACAGTATGATGACCGTCATAAAGGGACCAGTCATAGCTTAATATCCGGCCCTCCTGTTCCAGCTGTTCAAAAAAAGGCGTCCCCGGCATCGGAGTAAGGATCATAAACTGGACCGTATCAATGCGGGCATCCACGGCAAACTCTGCTGTTTCTCTGATCGTCTCTGCCGTATCCGCTTCACCGCCCAGGACAAACATACCGTGAATCCTGATTCCCCTTTTATGAAAAAGATTGATCGCCTCCCTGATTTCTTCCACGGTTTGCTGCTTGTTATACCCCTTTAAAGTTTCAGGGTTGACTGATTCAAAACCAATGTAGACTATGGTACAACCTGATTTGCTCATCAAGTTCATCAGCTCTTCATCAAAGGCTGCTTCAGCACGGACCTGGGCACCCCAGCTCCTGACTTTGATATCCTCACGCCTGATCATTTCCCGCATCAGTTCTTTACTGTGTTCTTTATTGGCAACAAAGTTATCATCACAGAAAAAGATATGCTTGTCCGGGTACTGAGCAAGTTCTTTTAATACACTTTCATTACAGCGGAAACGGTAGCGGCGTCCAAACATCTGGGTTACACAGCAAAAAGTACAGTTAAAGGGACAGCCACGTGAAGTCATTACAGGAATGCTGCGCATTTTATCAGAACGCGCAAGCATTGTAATATCCGGAATTGGCAAAGTATCCATATCTACTTTTTCCGGCAGATTTCCATTGTGAACGATAGAACCATCTTTCCAGTAAGACACCCCCGGTATCCCTGTGGGCTCTTCTCCTCTTTCTACGGCTCGGACCAGTGGCAAAAAAGTATTTTCTGCCTCACCCTGTACAACATAATCTGCAAAGCGGAGGGCTTCGTCAGGCAAAAAAGTGGCGTGGATACCGCCGATTACGACCGGAATATTTGCCGCCCGCAGCAGCCCTGCTATCTGGTAAGCCTCCCGGCAGGTAGCAGTTGTAGTGGAAATGCCGACAAGGTCCGCTGTCAGAATTTCTTCCCAGGGCAGGGAATCGCCGGTTCCCAGGTAGAAATTTACCCGGTAACCTTCTTCCTGCAGCTGGGTGCCTAGTATAGGCAGGCCCAGGCGCGGCATGCGGACATGCTTGTAAACATGGTCCTCCTTGGATTGCGGCTCAATTAAAACTATTTTTTTCATAATCAATCGCCCCTTTGATTAAGCTTGCTGCCGGAATCAAAAATAGGAGTTTAATATTTGACAACGGTAGTTTAAAAGCTGCTAAAAAAGCTGTAACTAAAGGGATAGGTCAAAAAACCCTATCCCTTTAAGTATTACAATTATTAGCAAGTATACTGGTTAAGCCTATTTCAGAAAACGGATGCAGAGTGGATACAGGAAGTCTTCACCTTCACTCACTCGCACGGCAGCCATTATTACTACTACAAGCCAAAAAATACCCAGTGGTATCAGCATAATGATAATTACCAGCGCCAGGGGTATTCCGATTAAAGTAAATGCAAGTAAAGTTGTTATAACAGAAGCAGCAATAAAATAGATTGACATACTGATTTGAAAGTTTAAAGATTCTTTGCCTTGTTTATCTACCCAGGCCGATTGATCTTTTTTCACCAGCCAAATTATAAGAGGCCCGATGATATTCCCAAAGGACGGTAGTATCAAGGCTGCTAAAGCTGAAAGATGCGCAAGCATCCCAAATGTCTTTTCATCTTGTGTCAGTTGCATTTTACCACTCGCTTAATAGGCTTCTAAAAACTTGAGAAGAAGTCTTAGTAATTAAAAACAGCTTATCGAGCTTATATGTTAAACTTAGCCCCAAACTGACCAATTACAGGCAGTTCTTTTGCTTTGCCACCAAGAGCATTAATAAGACCAATTACAAATAAAACGAGCAGGAAAATCGAACCAAGAAAACCAACGATCCAACCGAGAATTGGAATTACAGCAATAATGCCGATGATTACCCATGCAATCAACAGCACCAAGCCTTGCTTAGCATGAAACTGGCAATAAGGACTATCCTTTTTTGCTAACAAGGGTACCAAAACCAAAAGCCCGAAATACGAGAGGGCAGCAATTACCTTATTATCCTGAATATCCTCTTGCGTGTACAAACTGGTTTCTTCCATCATAAAAACTCCTTTCATTTCTTTAAGAGATTTAGAAGATTCTATATTGAAAATATAGTCTTTTGTAGATCATAAGTCATTTGCTTTTATTTTTCAAGCATTATTATTGATTTATTCGAATTTTTGCGGTTTACCCTCCAGGTATTCACGCAGGGTCAAGCCAGATTCTTTCCACTCCCTGGCTGCCTCTACCCCGATATAGCGAAAATGCCAGGGTTCATAGATATAACCTGTTATGTGTTCTTTGTTTTGCGGATAACTAAGAGCAAACCCGTATTTGTGGGCATTTTCCGCCAGCCATCTGCCCTGGTCCGTTTCTCCGAAAGCAGCAGTAAAATCTGCGCCAGTTCCGCCAAAGTCAACTGTAGTGCCGAGCTGATGCTCTGACTGCCCGGGCCTTGCGCTGAAACGATTTGCTTCTTCTTCACCGTATCGGTTAGCATAGTCATTGAACAG
>PXFD01000163.1 GCA_003564505.1 Syntrophomonadaceae bacterium | reverse complement strand
TGAAAAGGGAACTGCCTGTTCGGTGACGACAGGTGACTACCCGGGAAATCCTGCTGGACCTAAGCCGCAAAGTTTACCTGGTTTATTACCACTTATGTTTCTTTGTATAAAGGTGATGACGGTTTGGCCGGTAAAAATAAGAATCGCCAGCGAGCTATATGGGTAATAAAGATATCAGTTTATACATTTTTCCTGGCGATTGCCTTTGGGTTTGTGACCCAGTACTTCTTAACTGAAATTCAATCGCTCGTAGCTGCTTTTATTATCCTGCTGACGGTAGTTGCCCTTGGTGTAATATTTGATCTGATCGGTACTGCAGCAGCAGCAGCCAAAATCGGGCCATTAAATGCCAAAGCAGCCAGAAAAGTAGTCGGGGCTAAAAAAGGTGTTTACCTTGTCAAGCATGCAGAGCAGGTCGCTAATTATTGCAATGATGTGGCCGGGGATATTAGTGGAGTGGTCAGCGGAACCCTGGCGGCAATCCTGGTTTACAGGATTATGATTACCATACCCATGGACCAGGCTGAGTTTTACATTGGTATATTACTTACTGCCCTGGTCGCGGCTTTAACCGTAGGTGGAAAGGCCTGGGGAAAAATTATAGCAATTAATTATTCAACTGATGTGATGTTAATGGTAGGATCTATTTTAAGCAGAATTGAGCAGCCAGTAAACTGGTTCAGAAAAGTAAGGTAAGAACCTGGAGTGATTTTTAGTGTCAGAGCTAATTGCCGGTTTAAATCTGCCAGATGACCTGAAAAAATTATCTGTTGAACAGCTGGAACAGGTTGGTTCAGAAGTAAGGCAGTATATGGTTCGAACAGTTGCCGATAACGGAGGACACCTTGCTGCAAGCCTCGGTGTCGTAGAATTAACTGTAGCCTTGCACAGCATTTATTGCAGTCCTGAAGACAAAATAATCTGGGATGTTGGCCATCAGAGTTATCCTCATAAACTGCTAACGGGACGATGGGACCGTTTTCCCACTCTACGTCGACGAACAGGGTTATGCGGTTTTCCCAAACCTGCTGAAAGTGAGCACGATCCCTTCTTAACAGGTCACAGCAGCACCTCTATTTCTGCTGCACTTGGCCTGGCCCAGGCCCGTGATCTAAAAGGCGGCAGCCATAAGGTGATTGCTGTAATTGGTGACGGTGCCATGACCGGAGGTATGGCATTTGAAGCTCTTAATCATGCCGGTCACATCAAGGCAAACGTAATGGTTATCCTCAATGATAACAAAATGTCTATCAGCTCAAATGTAGGCAGCATGTCCTCGTACCTGGGCAGAATTCGCTCTGACCCAAAATATTCCCGACTAAAGAAAGATTTTGAAGTATTTGTAAATAAAATACCGCTTGTTGGTAAAAGACTGATCAACAGTGCAGAGCGATTAAAAAGCAGCTTAAAATACCTGATTATGCCGGGTATACTTTTTGAAGAGCTTGGATTTACTTATTTTGGTCCCGTAGACGGGCATAATATTTCTGCTTTGAGGTCAATATTAAAACAGGCCAACAAAATGAGCGGGCCGGTCTTTGTTCATGTAGTAACTGAAAAAGGCAAGGGATACCATTACGCCGAAAAATCACCGGAAGTATTTCACGGTATCGGTCCTTTTGATTTAAATAACGGGCTGCCAAAAAAGAGCAAAAAAACGCCTACTTATACTGATGTTTTCGGACAGTCTTTACTGGACTTGGCTTATGAAAATCCGGACATTGTAGCACTGACAGCTGCAATGACTGCCGGAACAGGTTTGAAAAAGTTTTCTAAAGCTTACCCTGATCGTTTCTACGATGTGGGTATCGCCGAGCAGCACGGGGTCACGCTGGCCACAGCGCTTGCCGCAGGGGGAATGCGCCCCGTATTTGCCGTTTACAGTACTTTTCTACAACGCGCATATGATCAAATCCTTCATGACACATGTTTGCAAAAGCTGCCTGTAATATTTGCTGTCGACCGGGCTGGTATTGTTGGAGAAGATGGAGAAACGCATCAGGGTTTATTTGACCTGTCGTATCTCCGCAGCATGCCGAACATGTCAATAATGGCTCCGGCCAATGAAGTAGAGCTGCAAAAAATGTTAACTGCGGCATTAAGCTACAAAGATGGTCCGGTAGCTATACGCTTCCCGCGAGATAAAGGCCTCGGCCTGGACATGTCTGATGAGACGGACTTTAAATGGGGCAGAGGTGAACTTGTTAAAAGCGGTGAAAACCTTTTAATAATTGCTGCAGGCACTACAGTCAATGCAGCACTGACTGCCGCCGATAAGTTGTTCTGGCAGGGCTATAAAACTGCGGTTATTAATGCTCGTTTTGTGAAACCTTTAGATGAAGAGCTAATATTAAAATGGGCAGAGAAAACAGAAAAAGTTATAACCGTAGAGGAAAATATACTGGCTGGAGGCTTCGGCAGCGCAGTAATGGAGTTATTCGAGAGAAAAGGGCTAAACTATCCCCTGAAGCGTCTCGGAATTGGTGATTGCTTCGTCGGGCACGGCACGAGGTCTGAAATGCTGGCCTGCTGCAACCTGGATGCTGATGGAATCTTCCGGGAAGCTATTTCTTTTGTTGATAGAACATCCGCTAAAGGTGTAACTTGACAGCTAAAAAAAATAAAAAAAGACTGGATTTAATTTTGCAGGAAAAACGGCCTGATTTAAGCCGCAGTCGGATTAAGGCTGAAATTATGGCCGGGAATGTTCTGGTTAACGGAATTGTTAACGATAAGCCGGGCAGCCTAATTGATCATAACGATCATGTGGATCTGCGAGAATCTGAAAATCCATTCGTTAGCCGTGGTGGTTTAAAACTGTCTGCGGCTCTTAAAGAACTTTCAATGCAGGTTAAAGATTTAGTTGTTCTTGATGTTGGAGCTTCAACGGGTGGCTTTACAGATTGCCTGCTTCAGAATGGAGCAAAAAAAGTTTATGCTGTTGATGTAGGTTACGGTCAACTGGATTATAAGCTGCGGCAGAATTCCCAGGTGAAAGTTATAGAACGTTTTAATATCCGCGATTTGACACTGAATGAATTAGATGAAATTCCCGATCTTGCAGTAGTTGACGTTTCATTTATTTCCCTGACGAAAGTTATTCCCATCCTGGCAAAGCTCAATATTTCTAAAGTTTTGGCCCTGGTTAAGCCACAATTTGAAGTAGGCCGTAGTGATGCAGATAAAGGTAAAGGGGTTATCCGTGACCCGTTATTGCACCAGAAAGTTTTAATCAATACCGTTTCTTTTTCTG
>PXFD01000016.1 GCA_003564505.1 Syntrophomonadaceae bacterium | reverse complement strand
CGATGTTAGCGGTGGCATTTATAATGAGCAGGGTTTAGATGTTAGCAAGTTAATTGAGCATGTTGAAAAAACAGGTTTCGTTAAAGGTTTTCCTGAATCCCAGGATATAACCAACCAGGAATTGTTAGCCATGGACTGTGATATCCTAGTTCCTGCTGCTCTTGAAAACCAGCTTACCGGCAGTAACGCTGCCGATGTTAAGGCAAAAATTGTTGTTGAAGGCGCAAACGGGCCGACTACACCTGAAGCAGACCAGATTTTGAAAGACAATGATGTTTTAGTTGTACCTGACATTCTGGCCAACAGCGGTGGTGTTACCGTTTCATATTTCGAGTGGGTTCAGAATAACTATGGTTTCCGCTGGGATCTTTCAACAGTTAACAGGCGGTTGGAAGAAAAAATGAGCGATGCCTTCAAGATGGTTTACAATTATTACTGCGAAAAGTGCGTCGATTCCGATATGCGGACCGCGGCCTACATGTATTCCATCAAGCGCCTTGCTGAAGCCATGAAATACAGGGGCTGGATAAATGGGAGTCTTGAAAGAGAAACTAATTAAAAAGCATAAAACCATATAAGGAGGGTCTGTCAGCCTTGGTGCAGGTCAAAAGGAATAAGATAAACAGTGAGCTCGATATTAACCGGTCCTGGTGTAAGGGTTGCGGTATTTGCATTGCTTTCTGTCCGAAGGAAGCAATGTTTTTAGATGATTTAGGAAAAGCAAAATCAGATCAAGAAAAATGTACCATCTGCGGTATTTGCGAGACATTTTGTCCGGATTTTGCAATATCGCTGGTGGAGAGGAGGCTTTCTGATTAATGCCGGAATCAAAACCGGTTCTGATGCAGGGCAACGAAGCCTGTGCTGTTGGAGCGATTAATGCCGGAGTCCGCTTTTACGCCGGATACCCAATCACTCCTTCAACAGAGGTTGCCGAACAGATGGCAGCAAAACTGCCCGATCTCGGCGGTGTATTTATTCAAATGGAAGATGAGATAGCCAGCATGGCTGCAGTTATAGGAGCTTCGATCGGCGGCATGCGGACCCTGACAGCAACAAGTGGTCCCGGTTTTTCCCTGAAGCAGGAAAACCTGGGGTTTGCCATTATGGCGGAAATTCCCTGTGTGGTTGTTAATGTTCAGCGCATGGGCCCCAGCACCGGTGTTCCCACTGCCCCGGCCCAGGGTGATGTTATGCAGGCCCGGTGGGGTACACATGGAGATCACCCGATTATTGTTTTTGCCCCATCTTCAGTTTATGAGTCATATTACCTGACCATTGCTGCTGTTAACTTGAGCCAAAAACTGAGGCAGCCAATAATTGTTCTTTTAGATGAAGTTATAGGGCATATGCGGGAAAAGGTGACAATCCCGGAAGGTAAATTGATGGTTGAAAGATCAAGTGATAAAACTGTGCCCTCGGACTATAAGCCTTACGATGAAAAAGGGATAACTCCGCTGGTGCCTTTTGGTTTCGGCCATTATTACCATGTGACCGGGCTGTTCCATGATCAATATGGTTTTCCAACGGGCGATCCGACCCAGGTGGAAAGAGCCCTGGATCGAATCCATGAAAAACTTGAAAAATACAGGGACGAAATTGTACTGACCAACTATATCGGCCATAAAGAACCGCGGGTAGCTATTGTAACCTATGGTTGCACGGTCCGTTCTGCGCGGGCAGTAGTAAAAAAAGCTTACTGGCAAAATCGTATGCCGGTGGGATTGCTCAGCCTGCAGACTGTCTGGCCTTTCCCGGCTAAAGAAGTCGAGGAACTGGCTAAACAGGCCGATGTAATTATTGTCCCTGAAATGAATATGGGTCAACTGGTAGGCGAAGTAGAACGTTATGCCGGCAGTGAGGCAAAAGTTGTTCCCCTAAACCGTTATGATGGTGAAATGATCACTCCGGATCAAATTTCTGAAGAAGTCGGGAGGTGGCTGTAATGGAACAGCTTACCCAGGATTTTTTACGAACAAAAAAACTACCGCATATCTGGTGTCCTGGTTGTGGAAATGGTATTGTTACTGCAGCACTGGTCAGGGCAATTGAGCGAACAGGTTTTGATCAAAAAGATGTGGTCATTGTTTCAGGTATTGGCTGCTCTTCCAGGGCGGCCGGTTATCTTAATTTTAATACCCTGCATACTACACACGGCAGGGCCCTGGCTTTTGCCACCGGTTTGAAAATGGCACGCCCCGAATTAAAGCTTTTTGTTATTATGGGTGATGGTGATTGCAGCGCTATCGGCGGCAATCACTTTATTCACTCCGCCAGGAGGAACCTTGATTTAAATGCAATCGTTGTTAATAACCATATTTACGGCATGACCGGCGGACAGCATTCACCACTGACCCCTACCGGGAAGAGAGCGACTACTGCTCCCCGCGGAACCCTGGAGCCTGCATTTGACATCCTGGCGCTGGCCAAAGGTGCCGGGGCAACTTTTGGGGCTAAAGGTACTGCTGCCCAGCCTCGTCAACTGGAACAGTTGATTCAAAGGGCCGCTAATCACAAAGGTTTTTCCGTTGTAGAGGCTTTGTCAACCTGTCCGATTGCTTACGGCCGGAGGAATAAACTGGGCGGAGCAGTGGATATGTTAAAAGAAATGAAAGAGAACAGCATCTCGGTTGAACGTGCTGCCAAGAAGGACGAAGCTGAGCTGGAAGGTAAAACTTTAACCGGTGTCCTTTACTCTGTCGATGCTCCGGAATATTCTGAGGAGTATTACAAGTCAATTGGCAAAGAAATCGGTTAGAAAGCGGGGAGATTATTTTGGGTAACAGGCAGGAAATATTGCTAACAGGAGCCGGTGGACAGGGCTTGATACTTGCGGCAATAGTTATGGCGGGAGCGGCGGTAAATGATAACAAGAATGTGGTTCAGACACAGTCTTACGGCCCCGAAGCTCGGGGTGGAGCCAGTATGGCCGGAGTAATTATCGATGTTGATAGTATTGAGTATCCAAAAGTAACTAAACCTACTGTTCTGCTCTGCATGAACCAGGTTTCATTTAACAAGTATCTGCCAAGGGTAGAGCCCGGCTGTATCATTATAGCGGACTCAACTTTTGTCAGCGGCACTTACAGCGATGACTATAATGTTCAACTTTTTCCTATAACCAAATCGGCCAGGGAAATAATTAAGAAAGAAGTTGTTGCCAACATGCTGGCGCTGGGCGTAATTAATGCTGCTACAAATTTAATTGACCGGCAAATATTTAAAGACAGCATTTTTCAGATGGCGCCCAAGGG
>PXFD01000104.1 GCA_003564505.1 Syntrophomonadaceae bacterium | reverse complement strand
GAAGACAGTAACACTGAAGACTGGCGCTTAATCGTCGACTTTGCCATTAAGATGGGAGCAAAATGGCAGTACCAAACACTGGAAGATGTGCGCGAAGAGTTGGAGGACCTGATTGCAGAATAACACTACAATATTTAATGTCTCGGAATTAAACCGCTATATAAAGGGGTTGATTCATGGCGATCCCCGCCTGCGAGATGTGTGGGTTTCGGGGGAACTATCTAATTTTAAGCACCACCGTTCCGGACATATGTATTTTACCCTGAAAGACGGCAATTCTGCCCTGCGCTGTGTTTATTTCCGCCGGGAGAATGCCCGAATCGCTTTTAAGCCTTCCGACGGGATGGAAGTTATATTAAATGGCAGTATATCTGTTTATGAGCCGAACGGTGTTTACCAGCTTTATGTTTCCGAGATGGAACCTGCCGGTATGGGTTCGCTTTATCTTGCCTATGAGCAGATGAAGGCTCGCCTGGAAAAAGAAGGCCTTTTTAGTATGGAACATAAGAAAGCCCTGCCATATTTACCGAAAAAAATTGGCCTGGTAACCTCTCCTACCGGCGCTGCTTTACAGGATATGTTGGCCACTTTTAAAAAAAGGTTCCCACATGTAGAGATCCTGGTAGTTGAAAGTTTAGTCCAGGGCAGCGGGGCTGCCAAAGACCTGGTAAGTGCGATTAACCTGCTTGATGAAAGAAAAGATGTAGACCTGATCATTCTCGCCCGTGGTGGCGGTTCCATAGAGGATTTATGGCCCTTCAATGAAGAAATTGTAGCAAGGGCAATTTTTGAAGCAAAAAAACCACTTATATCAGCCGTGGGACATGAAACTGATTTTACAATTGCCGACTTTGTGGCTGACTACCGGGCGGCAACCCCGACGGCGGCAGCATCAGCAGCTGTCCCTGACCTTGAAGAGATTCAGGGCCAGTTAAAACAGTTCCGTGAAAGAGCTGCCCTGACTTTAAAAAGAAGAATGCAAAGAGAAAAGCAGACCCTAGACTATATTGTCAGCGAACGCTTTTTCAGCTTGCCAAAAAATCGTCTAAAAAATGCCAGGGAAACCTTGCAGCAATTAGGCACAGGAATGAACCGTGAAATGGTACGTCTCTTGCAGTATAAAGGAATGAAGTTAGGCGCCCTGCAGGATAAACTGGAAAGCTACAGCCCGCTTCAGGTAATGAGCCGCGGTTACTGCTTTTGCAGGGATGAAGAAAACAAAATTGTTAGAAGTGTAAAAGACATCAAAACAGGCTCGCAGCTTAATTTGAATTTTAATGATGGCCTTGCCCGCTGCAGGGCAGAAGAGATTGAGGAGGGCAGTATTCTTGACAGCTAAAAAGAAAAAAGTTGAAAATATGACTTATGAGGAAGCAGTAAAAAGATTGGAAGAGATTGTAAACCGCCTTGAAGATACCGATATTCCCCTGGAAGAATCTCTTGCTTCTTTCCAGGAAGGGGTAGCCCTGTCAAGATATTGTCGGGAAAAGCTGGCAGAAATAGAATACAAGGTTGAATACCTGCTAAAAGAAGAACAGCAAACTTTACAGGGTGTTGATGTTGAAAAAACAGGCAATCTGCATGATGATGACGGGAGTGAAAGCATTTAATGGTCAGCATTGATCAATACCTGCAGGAAAAAAAAGAGATAATCAATGCTGCCCTCTTAAAACAACTACCCGATCAGGCCCCTCCGGCACTTTCTGAGGCAATGCGTTACAGCCTTGAAGCAGGGGGTAAAAGGCTAAGGCCGATATTAACAATAGCTGCAGCCGAAACAATTAGTGACATTGACGATGATACAGTTAATCTTGCCTGTGCCCTGGAATATATTCATACCTATTCACTGATCCATGACGATCTGCCTGCAATGGATGACAGCAGGCTGAGAAGGGGAGTGCCAACCTGTCATTGTGTCTACGGGGATGCAATGGCAATCCTGGCCGGAGATGCCCTGCTAACCCTGGCCTTTGAAACTGTTGCCCATTATGGCCAGATAGAAGGCAATGAAGCGAAGGCAGTAAAGATCCTCACCCAGTTAAGTGAAGCCGCAGGGATGAGCGGGATGATCGGTGGCCAGGTGCTGGATCTGGAAGCTGAAGGAAAAGATTTAACAGTTCAAGAAATTGAGAGGATATCTGAGAAAAAAACCGGTGCGCTGCTGAGAGCGGCTGTTATCTGCGGTGGAATTGCGGCAGGTGCAACGAAATCAGAGCTGGGAAAGCTTAAAATTTATGCCGATAATATTGGCACAGCATTTCAGATCATCGATGATTTACTTGACTGTGAAGGAACAACCGACGAACTTGGTAAACCTACTGGCGCTGACCTGGAAAAGGCAAAAGCCACTTATCCGGCCTTACTTGGTTCGGTAAAGGCAAGAGAAAAAGCTCTAGAACTTTATGAAAGATCTATTACAGCAGTAAAAGAGCTTAAATATGATACGGAAATATTGGAAGAGATCGCAAAAAAAATAATTGAACGAAAAAGCTAGGATCCAGAACTGGTGGTTAATCATTAAAAACCAAACAGTTTTTAACTTTAAATTATTAGGAGGTTGGTATTTATGACGATGGCAGACAAAAGCTGCAGCTATTTCCTTGATGTCCTGGCATCAAAGGCACCGGTACCCGGTGGCGGCGGTGCGGCGGCAATGGGTGGCGCTATAGGGATGGCTCTATCAAACATGGTTGGAAATCTTACAGTTGGCAAAAAGAAATTTGCCGACGTGGAAGATGAAGTAAAAGACTTGTTGGATCAAGGCTACAAGATTATTGAAGAGTTAAAAGTGCTGGTAGACAAAGATGCCGAAGTATTTGAGCCCCTGTCCAAAGCCTACGGCCTGCCCAAGGATACTGCCGAGGAAGCGGCGCACAAAGCCAAGGTGCTGGAAGATTGCTCCAAAGAGGCTTGCTCAGTGCCCATGGAGATAATGCGCAAATCTTATGCCGGCATCAAGATTCACGAAAGAATGGGGCAGATCGGAACTAAACTGGCTATCTCAGATGTCGGTTGTGGTGTAGCTTTCCTGAAAGCAGCGCTGGTTAGCGGTCAGTTAAATGTCCTTATTAACCTGGGAGCAATTAAAGATGATCAATTCATCAAAGAAACTGTAGCAGAAATGGATCACCTGGTTGAAGAAGGCAGTAAGATTGCCGATGAAACTCTGAAAAATGTTGTAGATAAGTTTAAGTAAAGGTTACAGCCAGACCCATTAGTTGATATAATGTGGAAGAAGCGCTATCATTTATGGGTCAATCAGCCCAACAAATAGAAAATAAAG
>PXFD01000117.1 GCA_003564505.1 Syntrophomonadaceae bacterium | reverse complement strand
GCAAGAAGCTTGAATCTCACCTGGGTGAAAAAATAAAATTGCGGGCTAACCGCGGTCGGCGCAAGACCTACGAAAAAGAAGGGGTTTTGGAAAGCACCTACCCTTCTATATTTATTGTCAAGGTCAAAGAGAATAACTACTTTCAAAGACTGTCTTTCAGCTATGCTGATGTTTTGACAGAAACGGTGGAGTTAAGTTTTGATGAAGGCGAATTGCGCCGGACAGTAGGTTTATAAAAGATTTATTGCCTGATTATTGAAGTATACTATTTACTAACCGGATATTGTATCCGGTTTTATTTTTTCTAATTGTTAAAGTATGGATCGTAAAGCAGGATTAATTAAAACAGTGTAGAATAGCGATTTAAAATCTAATTGTAATAGTAGGAGTTAAGAACAGTTTTGCAGGAGGTATGAGATGAAAGCGCTGCTTGTAGTTGACATGCTTGTTGATTTTATTGATCCAGAAGGAGCTTTATACATTGGACCAGTTGCAGAAAGCTTGGTTGACAATGTGCAGAAGAGACTGGAAAATTACCGCTCAAGTGGAGATATTATTATTTATATTTGTGATCGCCACGTTGAGGATGATCGGGAATTTGAAATGTTTCCTCCGCATAGCCTGGAAGAAGCCGATGGTAGCGAGATTGTTGCCAGCCTTGCTCCCCAGAAAGGTGAGCGGATTATCCCCAAAAGAAGATTCAGTGCTTTTTTTGGAACGGATTTGGATTTGACCCTGCGGGAAAAAGGTATTAACGAGATTGAATTGGCCGGTTGTGTGACAAATATCTGCATCCTTTATACTTCAGCAGATGCCAGGGCGCTTAATTATAATGTCACTGCCCACAAAAATGCCGTTGCCAGTTTCGATCCGGAAGCTCATAAGTTTGCATTACAGGAAATGGCGAAAACTTTAGGCGTAAATTTAGTATAGCAAACCTGGAGGAATTAAATGAAAGCCACTGACATAGTAACTCTTAAAGATATCGCAGCAATGGAACTTGAAGCGAAAGGCAGGTTTTATTCTGCTACCGCCGAGGAAATTGAACGGGGATTAACAAGCGATATTTATTTTGTCCGAACACGCGATCTTTTAGGGTCGCTGAACCTATCCGAAACTGTAGTAACCGCCGAAATATTTACTTCGAAGGAGGGGGTTATGGCGGGAATGGATGAAGCTTTACACCTCCTCAGTGATCGCGGTTTAGATATTTGGGCTCTGCCGGAAGGTTCTGACATGAAAGCCCGGGAAGTCGTAATGCGCATAAAAGGGCGTTATAGTGACTTTGGGGTTTTTGAAACACCACTACTAGGAATACTTGCAAGTTCAAGTGGATGGGCAACGGCAGCCCGGATTTGCAAAGAAGCGACCGGGGATAAAACCCTTGTCTGTTATGGAGCCAGACATCTGCATCCAGCGGCTGCACCTGTGATGGAAAGGGCTGCTGTCATTGGTGGAGCTGATGCCTGCAGCTGTATTCTCGGAGCGCTGTTATTAGGAAGAGCCCCTGTAGGGACCATTCCTCATGCTGCTTTTTTGATAATGGGTGATACAGTGGAACTGGCTAAAGCATATGATCGTTTTGTTCCCGAGGATGATCCCAGGATTATCCTTGTCGATACATTTAAGGATGAAGCCGAGGAAGCCTTGAGAGTAGCGGAAGCTCTTGGAGACAGGCTTAATGGAATCAGGCTTGATACTCCGGGTGAAAGGGGAGGCGTTACAGCAGGTTTGGTTCGTGAAACCCGGGCCCGTCTTAACCAGGCCGGATTTGAAAATGTGCAAATCGTGGTTTCCGGAGGCCTTAAACCCGAAAGAATAACAGCTCTGGCTGAAGCCGGAGCAGATGCTTTTGGTGTTGGAAGTTTTATCGCCCGTTCACCGGCTATAGACATGACGATGGACTTGAAAGAGATAGATGGTAATTCTGTTGCCAAGAGGGGGCGGATTCCTGGGATAACCGACAATGAGCGGTTAGTCAGAGTTGATTGAAAATGGGTAGAACACTGGTCTTAAAAGCCCGGGCAAAAATTAACCTGGGTCTCTCTGTTGTTGGCCCCAGGCTTGATGGATTTCATCAGCTTGAAACTGTTATGCAGCAGATATCTCTTCATGATACCCTGTTATTTGAACCATACTCTGCAGATAATACCTTTACTCTGTTGTGCAGCAAACCTGAGCTTGACGGACCAGATAACCTCGTGAACAGGGCTGCAGAACTGCTTAAAGAGCAGGTTGGCACTAAACTGCCCGGGGTCAGGGTGACACTTTATAAGAATATACCTGTAGCTGCAGGTCTTGCCGGTGGCAGCAGTGACGCTGCGGTTGCCCTGGTTGGACTAAATCAATACTGGCAGCTATCTTTGAGCAGCGCTAACCTTTTTGAGCTGGCTGGAAAGCTGGGCTCAGATGTGCCATTTTGTTTGCGTGGTGGAACTGCCCTGGCACAGGGCAGGGGAGAACAGTTGGAGCAGTTGCCCCTGCTTCCTTTTTTTTGGGTTGTCTTAGCTCTACCACGGGGAGTTGCATTTTCAACTGCTGAGGTATATCGAAAGTTTGATCGCAGCAAGCTTGGCAAACCTGACTTGTCACCCCTGGTGCAGGCTATTAAGAATAGATCCAGGACAGATATAGCCGGTTGGCTGAAAAGATCTTTCACCAACACTCTTGAAACTGCTTCTTTGCCAGGGTCCAGGGAAGTCAAGTCTTTTAAAGAAAGCTTGCAGCAATATGGCTTAAATCCGGTATTGTCGGGGAGCGGACCTACCTTTTTCATGTTGACTGAAAGCTATGTTACTGCCGGCAGCATGGCCCGGGTAATAGAAGAGCTGGGCGGAATTCCTTATTTATGCTGGACTTCAGGTAAAAGCCAACTTACAGGTGAGGGTGAGGGTTGATAAAATGATTGATGCAGTTGTTTTGGCCGGAGGTGGGAAGCCGGAGCCCCTGACAGAGCAGGAAGGGGTGTCCAATAAGGCTTTTATAAAGCTTCATAACAAACCTATTATCGCTTATATTCTTGATGCCCTGCATCAGGCTAGTTCAATTGACAGAATTATTGTGGTAGGGCCGCAAAATGAGTTTGAGGAACTGAAACAGGAAAGGGGTTTCTTTGAGATTGTAGCAGAGCGGGGCAGCATGCTTGATAACCTGGCGGCAGGTTTTGAATTAATTAACACAGAAAAACCCTGCCTGGTTGTTACAGGTGATATACCGCTTATAAACTCTGTAGTTATTGAGCATTTTTTAGAGCTTTGCACTCCTCTTGAACATGATTTGTATTATCCCGTTCTTACCCGTGAAGCTTGCCTGGAAAGTTTTCCGGAAACCGAAAGAACTTACGTCCGCCTTAAAGAAGGTTATGTAACCGGAGGAAATATTGGCCTTGTCAGGCCAAGTTGGTTTTTAGATAATAAGGCTCGCTTGGAAATGTTCATTTCTTATCGCAAAAAACCCCTTAAGCTATTAAGAATCCTCCCGCTTTCTCTTGGTATTAAGTATCTGCTTAAAACACTCTCAATAAAGGACCTGGAATATCATCTTTCGCGACTGCTTTTTTTGAAGGCAAAAGCAGTGATTTGTGATTGTGTGGAAATAGCGGTTGATATTGATAAAATTAGCGACCTGGAAGTAGCCAAAAAAGCAATTATGTAAACTAAACTAGGCGATAATTTGCACTCCCGCTTGCAAAAAAACGTAACAATCTGCAATTGGCATTCCTCATGAAATATTTTATACTTAACAAATATTGTGGTGTTATAGAAAAAAGGCCTCATTAAAGGCAAAATCCTGCTAATTTGTTTCTTTCGGTCTTTATAAGTGAATCTTTTCCCATTAAGCAGGACTTGTTTTTAAGTTGTCGAAGTTATTAGATAAGCAATAATAATTGTTATTATCATTACTTCATTTTTGGAAGGTGGGGTCCCCATGGAAGTGACTGATGTCCGCATCAGGAGGTTAACTCAGGAAGGTAAAATGCGTGCTATTGTGTCGATCACGATAAGTGATAAGTTTGTTGTTCATGATGTCAGGGTAATTGAAGGCAATAACGGGCTATTTGTTGCAATGCCCAGCAAACGAACACCAAATGGTGAATTTAGAGATATTGCACATCCCATTAATGCTGAAACAAGGGCAATTATCCAGGGTGCTGTGCTGGAAGTGTATCAGAAAGAAGTATCGGAAACCCTTCTTGAAGCTTAATTTTTAACCTTTGCCCTGTCTGTGCCGACTGCAGTATAATAACAGCATAGATATAAAACAGGAGGGTTACAGATGAACCAGCTATGGGCTGTGGTTTTGGCGGCAGGTGAGGGTAAAAGAATGCATTCAGATCTGCCCAAAGTGCTTCACTATCTTTGCGGCAGGCCAATGTTAAGTTACATAGCAGGTAGTGCTTCAGAACTTACAGATAATGTTTTAATAGTTGTCGGTCATGGCGCTTCCCAGGTTCAGGAACTTTACAAGAGCAAGTATAGCTTTGTCTTCCAGGAACAGCAGCTTGGAACAGGGCATGCTGTATTGCAATCCCTGGATAGCCTTCCTTCAGAGGGAACTCTACTTATTCTTTGCGGTGACACACCCCTTCTTACAACTCAGCATTTAAAATCTTTAATAAACCAGCATAAAGAAAATGCTGTTACTGTTGCAACAACAAATCTGCCGGATCCATCTGGGTACGGAAGGGTTGTTCGTGATGACAGCAGCCGGGTAAAGTGCATTGTAGAAGACAGGGATGCATCAAAACAGGAAAAGAAAATCAATGAAGTTAATACTGGAACCTACTGTTTTGATCTTCATCTGCTCAGGGAGTATCTGCCCCGGCTTTCAACAGACAATGCCCAGCAGGAGTATTACCTGACGGATGTTGTTTCTTTGCTGTACAGGGATGGATACAAAACTGGCGCATACGTTATTGACGATTACAGGGTTGGCCTTGGTATCAATAACAGGGTTCAGCTTGCGGAAGCTGCAATTTTGATGAGAGAAAAGATTAATCACAGGTTAATGATGCAGGGTGTAACCATAATAGACCCCGGCAGCACCTATATTGATTATGATGCAACTATAGGCTCGGATACAACCTTACTACCCAACTGCACCATTGAAAAGTCAACAGCTGTAGGTAAGGGTTGTTTAATTGGGCCGAACAGCCATTTGATTTCGACGAAAGTTAAAGATAGTGCTGTCATAAAACAGTCTTATCTTGAAGGGGTAATCGTGGAAACCGGGGAGAGAGTTGGGCCATTCGAATGCCGCATTTCCGAGAATAGTGAGAATTATTGAAAATAGCCTGCAGGCAGGAAAAATGAATTTTGAAATAGAACAAAGCCTTTAGTACAGAATCCAGCTGCAGGAGGGTGAATTGTGGTAAACGGAGAAGAACTGAAGATTTTTTGTGGTAGTGCAAACCGTGAGTTAGCCGTTGAAATAGCTGACTATGTCGGGGTGCCTCTTGGTGATTGTGAAGTAAGCCGTTTTGGGGATGGTGAAATATCCATCAGCATCAGGGAAAGTGTACGCGGAACCAATGCATTTCTGATTCAGCCGCTATGCGGACCGATTAATGAGAGTATTATGGAGCTTTTGATTATTGTTGATGCTTTATACAGGGCATCAGTTAAATCATTGAATGTGGTTGTTCCCTATTATGCTTATGCCCGGCAGGATCGCAAAACCAGGGCCCGGGATCCGATTACGGCCAAACTGCTGGCAGATCTCATTACAGCAGCCGGGGCTACACGGGTTGTAACAATGGACCTGCATGCCGGGCAGATCCAGGGTTTTTTCAATATTCCTGTAGACCACCTGACTGCGCTCCCAATTTTGGCCAAGTATTTTAAGCAGAAACAGATCAAAAACGGGGTAGTGGTATCACCGGATCTGGGCGGTGTAACCAGGGCCCGTGATCTGGCTCATCGCTTATCTTTGCCTATTGCCATCATTGAAAAAAAACGGCCTGCTCCAAATCAGTCAGAGGTAATGAACATTATTGGTGATGTTAAAGATAAAACAGCGATTTTCGTTGATGATATGATCGATACTGGTGGCACTATAGCCCTTGGTGCCCAGGCTCTTGTTGATGAAAAAGTACAAGAAGTTTATGCCTGCTGCACCCATCCTGTTTTTTCAGGTTCAGCTCTCAAGCGGTTGAGCGATTCACCCATAAAGGAAGTTGTTTACACCAATACCATTCCTGTTGACAGGGGAATGCTTAAAGGATTGCGGGATTGCTTCAAAGTTCTTTCCGTTGCTCCCCTGATTGGTGAGGCTATAATTCGAATTCACGACAAACGTTCTGTAAGCGAACTTTTTTAATAGTGTTGATTTTCCTTTCTTCCTGCAGTATACTATTGCAGAAGGAGGCTGGAATGAATGGAAAGAATGGAATTGGAAGTTACAACAAGACCCTCTTTAAGTAAGGGGGAGCGCAAAAAGATGCGTAGTGAAGATCTCGTTCCTGCTGTAATTTACGGTAGAGGAGACGATAATTTACCTCTGACAATTGACGGGCGGACCTTACGCCAGATTCTTACTACAGGAGGCAGTAACGTTCTTCTGGATCTTAAAGTCAAGTCCAAAGGTAAAAAAACCCGCCAGGAGACGGTTATGTTCAGGGATATTCAGCGCGATATCCTGATCCAGGACCGGATACTGCACGTTGATTTTATCAGGATCTCAATGACTGATAAAATTGATGTTTCTGTTCACCTTAACTTTATTGGAGAACCGGTTGGCACTGAAGAAGGTGGCGTGCTCTCCATGGTTACCAGGGTAGTTGACGTTAAATGTTTGCCCGGTGACATTCCGGAACAGTTTGATGTAGATATTTCCGAATTGAATATCGGTGATAGCATTACTGCTGAAAGCCTGGTTCTCGATGATGAAATTGAATTAATCACACCTCTTGAGACAACTTTGGCCCAGGTTCTTGCCCCGATGTCCGAAGAGGAGCTTGAGCCGGCAGTGGATGAAGAGCTTGAAGAAGGCGAAGAAGCTGCTGAAGAAGAGGGCGAAGGCGAAGAAGGCGAAGAGGAAGAGTCTGAAGAAGAAACTGATTAGTTTTTGCCCGATCTCTTTTCTGGAGTATGGTTCTGAACAGTTTTAGAAATTATGCTGGATAATGCCCCTTTCCTGAAGGGGCATTAATGTATAGAAATGGCGGTATTGGGTAAATGCATCTAATTGTCGGTCTTGGCAACCCTTTAAAAAAATATAAAGGCAGCAGGCATAACCTTGGTTTTGCGGTTGTGGAAAAGCTTGCCAGTGCTTTGCAGTCGGAAAGTCCTTCACAAAAACATCACTCCCTTTTTACAGTAAGCAGCTATAAAGGGAATAAGGTGCTGCTGGCCCAGCCTCTTACATACATGAACCGTAGTGGCCTGGCTGTCAGTGAGCTGTTAAGGTATTACAGGGTTAGCCCTGAAGATCTGCTGGTTATTTACGATGACCTCGACCTTCCTCCCGGGGTTATTCGTTTAAAAGGTAGGGGCGGAAGCGCAGGGCACCGCGGCATCCAGTCAATTATTAACAGCCTTGACAGATCAGACTTTCCCCGGCTGCGTATCGGTATCGGTAAACCTCCGCCCTTTATGGAAACGCCCGATTATGTTTTGCAACCAATAACCGGTCCTGATAAAGAATTAATTGAAAATGCCCTGGACCGTGCGGTTGATGCTGCGCTTGCCTTTGTCAGCGAAGGTCTTGAAGCAGCAATGAATTTGTACAATCAGCAGAGTAGTAGTCAGGGCAGCTAAAGGATTAATAGCAGCTCTACTTTGATTCTTTAGATTTCTGCAGGTGATAACGCAGGGCCCGCGGTGTGATGCCCAATAGCTTGGCGGCTTTAACCTGGTTGCCATAAGTATCTTCCAGGGCTGCCTCAATTACTTTTACAACCATTACATCACTACATTTATTGATATCGCTTAAGAAATATTTAAAATCAAAGCCTTCCCGAAAATTTATTTTCGGCAAAAATGCCGACTCAAAGTGATCAATCATTTCTTTAGCCAGTGTAGTTGACGATGTCGAACCTGGTTCCTTTACATCTTCAGTAGTTAGCTGTTCAGGTATTTCTTTTTCTTCAGGTTTATCAAGGTCTTGCAAAGTTCTGCGAACCCTCTCGGGCAGGTCTTCAACGCCAATAACTTTATTTCTGCTAAGCAGCAGTGCCTGTGCCACGGTATTTGAAAGTTCACGGATGTTTCCGGGCCAGGAGTGCTGTTTCATAACGGTAAGAGCCTCATCAGAAAACTTCTTGCTCGGAACCTGCTTAGCTTTTGATTCTTTTTTAATGAAGTAATCTATAAACAGATCAATATCTTCGGGTCTTTCTCTTAATGGAGGAATATTCAGTGATGCAACATCAAGACGGTAAAACAAGTCTTCTCTGAACTTGTTAGTGGCGACTTTTTCTGCAAGGTTGGCATTTGTAGCCGCAATAATTCTCACGTCAACCTTACACATATCTTCACCGCCTACTCTCAGGAACTCACCAGTTTCGATGATCCTGAGCAGCTTGATTTGAATAGCAGGGCTGGCAGAGTCTACTTCATCAAGGAAAAGTGTTGCCCTGTTAGCCTGCTCAAATATGCCTTTTTTCTGATGAGTTGCCCCGGTGAAAGAACCTTTCTCGTGGCCGAATAGTTCGCTTTCCAACAGGGTTTCAGTAAAAGCTCCACAGTTAAAAGCCAGGAAAGGTTGTTCACTACGGTGGCTTACAGAGTGTATGTAGCGGGCCAGGACTTCCTTTCCTGTTCCGGTTTCTCCCTGGATTAAGACGGTAATGTTTTTCTTGGCTATTTTACGGGCTGCAGAAACCATACTGACCATTTTTTGACTTTTGCCAACAACAAAGCCAAGCTCTTCCTGGGCAATCATTAAATCCTCTGTATCTTTTTTAGCATTAAGGGAACGCTCTAAGAGGCTTTCCATTTCATTAATATCAACAAAGGGTTTTTCTACATAGTCAAAAGCGCCCAGCTGAATAGCTTCAACTGCAGATTTAACCGTGGAGTAACCGGTAATAATAATTACTTCACAATCGGGCTGTTCCTGCTTAATTTTTTTCAGGATATCCAGCCCATTGGCATCAGGGAGCTTTAGATCTACCAGGGCTGTATCGAATTTATACTGCTTAAGCCTTTCTGAAGCTTCCTCCCCTGTATTTGCAGTAACGGCTACAAAACCTTTTTGCTTTAACAGGTAGCTGAAAAAGTTACATACTTCCTGCTCGTCGTCAACAATTAGAAACTGAGGCTGCTTTGACATCAAACTTCCTCCATAATTCCTAAATTCTGCTTTTAGGAATATTATTGCCTTGTAAGCGGCAAGATCAGGCTAAAGGTACTGCCCCGGCCTACTTTTGTATCAATATCTATGAACCCGCCATGAGCCTGGGCAATACCGAGACTTACCGACAGGCCAAGGCCTGTTCCTTTGCCGCTCTGCTTCGTAGTATAAAAGGGGTTAAAAATTTGTGAGATGTGTTCATCCGGGATGCCTTCGCCGTTGTCAGAAACTTCCACAATAGCATAATCTCCATCCGGATGAATGCGTGTTGCTATTTCTATTAGCCCCTTCTGGCCTTTGCTGGTTCCGCGCATTTTATCTTCGACAGCATCTTTGGCATTTAGTAATAGGTTAACAATTATTTGTTCCAGGCCGTTCATGCTGCCCGACAACATGGGGAGATCATCGCAAAGATTTACCTTTAACTCTATCTTGCTTTTTTCTATCTGATACGCAGCCAGTTCCAGGGCGTGCTTGACCACATCATTTAAATCAACTTTTTCAAAGGTAAATTCATCCTGCCTGAAAAGGTGAGCAGGTTTTTTATAATCCGCTGGCAGCGGATACCACTGGTATGGATATCCTTTATTAATTGAAAATGAGGATCCTGAGGGGAAGTTTCCCGTAAAAGCAGTTGAGAATTTCCGACAATTGCTGTCAGGGGACTGTTTAACTCATGGGCAACTCCGGCAGACATCTCACCCATTGAAGCCAGCTTAACCGAGTCAATAAGCCGGGTTACATCTTTTGCATAATAGGTCACCCCGTAAGGTTCATCATGCTCTGTAAAAGCAGGATAGGCAAAGATATCGAGTACCCGGTTATTGCGGGTCCTTGACTGCTGGTACGAGGTTTGTTGTGAGTGCAAGACCTGGTCAGCAAGGCAGGGGCTGCATTTTTCTGAACGACCGTAAAATAACTTGTAGCACTTAGCCCCGATCAGGTTGCTTTCACTTGCAGTAAAGAAATCAGCTGCAGCCTGGTTGATGCGCTGCACCTCATAATCGCGATTAATAAAGACAAGCAGATCAGTTACAGCAGAAAAAGTAACTTCCCATTCACGCTTGATGTTAAGCAGTTCATCTATCTTTTCCTTCAGGGCAACGTAGTATGATTTCTTGGAACTGTGAACACCGGTTAGTTTTTCAATCAGTTGCTTTTTATTTTCTATAGGCATAATTAAGCACCACCTGTCGGGTTCAGGGCGGCCTGGAAGATATTAATGATATCCTCCACTTCGGCATCCCTGGGGTTAGTGATATAACAGGCATCTTTTGTGGCATTTTTGCTTAACCTGGGAATGGAATCTTCCGGCAGTCCTATTTCGGCCAAACCTGAAGGGATGCCCAGGTCAGCGCTCAGTTCCCGGACCATATCAATAGCCTTTTCGGCAGCTTCCCGGGACGATAGATTAACAGTACAGGCTCCCATAGCTTCTGCAATATCCACGTATTTATCGACACAGGCCATCAGGTTATAGTGCATTACATGTGGCAGCAGAACGGCGCTGATCGTCCCGATCGGAAGATCCAGAAGCCCCCCGACCTGATGGGTCATGGCATGGGTCAAACCAAGCACGGCATTGGAAAAAGCGATGCCGGCATGAAGACTGGCTTTGCCCATTGCAATTTTGGCGGCCTCATCAACTCGGCTGGCCACTGATGCTCTCAAGTTGCCAGCGATTAACTTTATTGCATGCAGGGCATGGATATCTGTCATGTCTGTAGCGGCCAGTGATAGATAGGCTTCGATGGCATGGCTCAGGGCTTCCATTCCGGTATGGGCAGTTATTTTACTGCTAACGGTGGAAAGGATCAGGGGATCGGTAATAGCAATATCCGGCACAAGTGACTTGGAGATAATAGTCATTTTAATCTTTCGATTGCTGTCAGATATGATTGCGAACTGGGAGACCTCTGCTCCGGATCCGGCAGTAGAAGGGATCACTATTAATGGTGGGAGGGGGGCATTAATCATGTCGATCCCTTCATAGTCATGAATTTTACCCATGTTAGTTGTCAGGGTGGCGACAGCTTTAGCCGCATCTACTGCACTTCCCCCTCCTATTGCCAGCACAGCATCACAGCCTGTCTTTAAGTAGAGCTCTGCACCCTCTTCCACTTCATAATCACGGGGATTAGCAGAAAAATCTGTCCAGACCTGGTATTCCAGGCCTGCTTCTTTAAGAAAAAATGATACTTTATCAGTCCAGCGATACATAACCACCCCGGGATCGGCGGCCAGAAAAACCCTGGTAGAACCAAGCCTGGCACAGCATTCACCGGCCTGGTTCAGGGAACCCGGGCCAAAAATAATTTCAGGCGTCACAAATTTGCTTATATACATCTTCAGTCCGCCTTTGCATGAGCCCTGTTTAGTATATATAATATTCTGCAATAGAGGGTATAAAACCTTTTTTGGGTTGATTAAATAATTCAGGCGCCTCTAGATACTTTTGAGTCGCCCGAATTATAATTCCTTGAAACTGCTTCCTTTCTGGCAGTGTTTCATCATGACAGCAGGGCCGGCAATTGATCTCGATGTTTTCTTTCCCCCGCTACGTCTTCTGCTATTTCCGGAACCAGTCCAAAACCGACATGGCTTTCCATGACTTTTTTACATTTTGCTCTCTGCGCTTCTGTGCAACCGCAGCCTTTAGCTTCTGCTGCAGACATCTTTTTACCGTATGCTCCAGCACTGCAAAACATAACCCATCCGTTAAGTCCGTTATATTCCTTCCAGTTACGGCATTCAATCATCTTTTTCATCTATCTCACTCCTTATCAAATATTTATAATCAAGATGCTTTTTCTAAACTCTTCCATTAAGAATAACTGTTCCGGGCATTGACGGGCGCAGGTAGCAGGTCCAGTAAGCAACAGCTACGAAGAATACTCCACCGATAATGTTGCCGATGGTTACCGGGACCAGGTTGCCCATAATAAATGTTTGCCAGGTAATGGTTTCCAGCATTACCGGTGAAACCAGGCTTTGTGCAAGTGCTGAATTTTTAACCAGCATTCCCATGGGTATGAAAAACATATTGGCGATAGAGTGCTCGAAGCCGGCTGCAACAAAAGCAGTAATGGGAATCATTATTGCCAGTATTTTACTGATAGCATCTTTGCCGGCCAGGGCAATCCAAACTGCCAGGCAGACCAACCAGTTGCAGAGAATGCCGCGGAACAGGGCTTCAGCCCAGGGTAAAGTAGTTTTAGCGTAAGCAATACTGATAATCCTGGTGGCAATGCCTCCGTCATTGGCTTTCCAGATTCCCGAGTAGTAAAAAAGGATTACGACTACCAGGGCACCTACAAAATTGAAGAGGTAAACCCAGAACCAGTTGCTGAGAACCTGTTTGCCTGTAACCTTCTTGTCAAGGTATCCTGCAACCAGGAGGTTATTACCTGTAAACAACTCTGCTCCTCCCAGGATGACCAGGATTAGCCCGATGGAGAAAGTTACGCCTCCAACCAGCCTGCTCAGCCCATCCCCGATATATACAGCCAGGTCATTGGTAATAATGGTAAACATTACACCACCAAGGCCGATATATGCTCCTGCCAGGATGGCCAGCATGACCAGGGCCGGTGCAGCAAGGGATGTTTTTTTCTCTGCTACTCCTGAGACAGTTTTTGCTATTTCCGGTGGTGAGTCACAGGATATGACCGGTGCTGTAGTAGTTGCCGGCACAGGTTGCAGTTCGGGTAGTTCTTCAGGAACAACACCTGCTCCAGTTGCATACTCCATACTTTGCATGCACTCTTTCCTCTTTTCCGGTGTGCAGCCAATAGCACCCAGAAACTGGGGATTAACTGGCCTGTTGAAGGCTGCCAGTTCACAGTAGCAAATGTGACCGGCAATTGAATCGTACTCGTTCCAGAATGCGCACTTTTCAGTCATGACTTGAACCTCCCTTCTTTTATTCGTTCTGTAATATACTATAGCAATCGGCGTGCCAACTTTTCTGAAAGGCTGTAGAAAGCAGAAATATTGTTCTTTTTAGCTACCCATCTTGTTTAAGAAAGTTATGCCCGCTGATCGTTTAAGCCGGAAATACAAAGGCTTAACTTCATCGGCATTTTCATGCCTGCACTTTACGTCTGCAAAAATTTCTATTTAATCAGCCATATCTGGACAGTGATATCCTGCTAAAAAAAACTGCATTTCGCTACTAAATACTTCAGGTTTGTTTGAATAACTATGGTCGGGTAACAGAAGTGACGTAAGCAGGTAACTTCTTTAACCTTTTAAGGTAAATAAATGACTTTGCTGCTTCACCTGTGAGTTGACGCCGCACAGGGGGAAAGTTATAATTTAGACCACGCAAGAGGGGTATTTAAAAACTCCCTCCTATTTTGCTGTACATAACATTTTATTACCGGGAAGTGTGACATTTGTTAAAAGCCTTACTCGAAAAGTGGCAGCAGGATGACCAGTTCATAAAGCTGGCAGGACAGCTGGCAGGCAATGATATTACAAAAGCTTTAATCAGCGGTCTTGACGGAAGTGCCCGGTCTTTTTTTACAGCGGCGCTGACCCGAAAGAGCACTATGCCCTCGCTGGTTATAACCAGCGACCTGGGACGGGCTGAAAAAGTATATTACGATTTAAAGACTTTTTATCCCGGGCAGGTTAACCTATTGATGCCGAGAGAGCTGTATGCCAGCGCAGATGTGTTAACACGCAGCGATGAACAGCAGCAGTCCAGGCTTGGTTTCCTTGAATGGCTTAATACCGGGGCTGAGGGTATTTATGTTGCCCCTGCGGCCGCCCTGCTTAACAAATCACTTCCTCCTGCCTACTGGCAGGAACTGGTCATTAATATAAAGGTAGCTATGAAATGTGACCGGGAGGAGCTGCTAGGACTGCTCGCAGGCAGAGGCTACGAAAGAGTCAGCCTGGCTGAAACAAGGGGGCAGTTTAGTGCACGAGGCGATATAATCGATGTTT
>PXFD01000097.1 GCA_003564505.1 Syntrophomonadaceae bacterium | reverse complement strand
TCGCACCCGTATATAACCGGAAGCCAGGCCTTGAATCCGCCGCTATGAGCAGCAGGTAGCCCTTCCCTATCAAGATAACTTTCATCTACTTCAATAATAGTTTCTTTTTTGCTGCCAGCTTCGCTGATCAATTCTGGCAGACGTGGCAAAGCATGTGTCCCGAATATAAGATCCAGGTAGGGAAAGCGGCTTTTTAAGAATTTAGCTGTATCTTCCTGTTGGGACATGCACCCGCCAACGGCAATGGTTAAATCAGGCTTTTCAGCTTTGAGAGCGGCAAATTTGCCCAGCAATGAGGTAACCTTGTCTTCAGGTTTTTTCCGTACAGCACAGGTATTAATAATGATCAAGTCTGCATCATCCGGTGTTTGGACAGCGAGGTAGCCCATATTTTCTACCAGGGCTGAGATGACTTCGGAGTCGTGTTCATTCATCTGGCAGCCCAGGGTAATTAAGTGGTATTTTTGGGTCATTGGGAATAACTCCATCTTATTTATTGATAATAAGTTGAAAAGGTGTCTGACACCTTTTCAACTTATTATTAAGTAAGCTGCATGAGCCAGGTAAAGAACCGGTCCCAGACCTGATCGATATGGTTCGAAAAACGGTGGTCGGCGCCCTCAATAACCGCCAGCTGTTTCGGTTCCGGGGCTGCTTCATATAGCAGGTGGGCATCTTTCACCGGGACTGATTCGTCGGCAGATCCGTGAATAATCAACAGTCCCTGCAGGTCAAGTTTTGCTGAAGCTTGCAGCAAATTGTGCTGCTTCAGATCGTAAAAAAAATTGTTTTTCAGGTAAACTGTTCCTTCATCTCCATGAATAGTTGATAGCTGGTCAGGGGGACCGGTTATTTCTTGACCGGCAAACTTATTGAAGAGGTCATCAAGCCTTGCTACAGCAGCCCATGTGCATATAGCTTTAATGCTATTATCACGTGATGCGTAATTGACAATAGTGCTTCCGCCAAAACTTCTGCCGGTTAAAATGATATTAATATATCCATTTTGCCGAGACCATTTTACTACTGCTTCAAGATCATTGGTGTGGCTGCTGAGGGTTATATCTGTAAAATTTCCATCGCTTTCGCCACAGCCTGCGAAGTCAAATAATATTGTGCTGAAGCCAATATCGGCTAAAGCTTCTCCCATTTCAATCGCTCGGCCTCCTCCTTCTTTTGAACCGGTAAAGCCGTGACTGACAATGACCAGGTCAGGCTTACCACTATCTAAAAGCATGGTTGAAAGACCGAGGTTTTCTTTATTAGTTATTGTAAATTTATTCCAGGCGGTTTCGGTAATAATGACGCCCTCACTTTACTGAGCCAGGTTAAACGGTTTCGTTCTGCTTTCTTAGCATCATATAGGGCTCGTCTTGTATAAGAAGTCATTATATGGTAATAAATTATGAAATAATTTGGTATGCAATACCGGGAATTTTAATTCTTTTGCAAAGCAAGAGACAGCTATACGATAGCTTGCATATAAATTAATCTTTTTGGACCTGTATGGCAAAATCAGGACACATGTACTCACAAAGTTTGCATCCTGTACATTCATCTTTATCAATCAGTTCCGGGCTGCCGTCTTCCCCGGCTATCAGATTGTTTTTTGGACAAAATTCGAAACAAATTCCGCAATCCTTGCACCGTTCATTATAAACTTTAAGGCTAAATTTTGTTTTACCCATATTACCTTTCCTTTCTGTTTGCTGCTTCTATTTTAATATAATTGCTCCTTCAGGGCAAAACTCTCTGCAGCAGTAACATCTTATACAGGAGCTGCGATCTATGTCCGGGATAGGTTGTCCTGCCATGATTATCTGGGCAGGGCAATCCTTAACACATTTCCCGCAATTTATGCATTTATTTTCATCAATACCTGGATAGGGTCTTCTGTTCCGAGCCCAACCCCAGAACCGGGCCATCGGGAAATTTGCGACCAGGCGTCCAATACTGCCGCCTGCTGCCAGACCCTTGTTGAAATTCTTGATCTTACTTTCTTTGAGACTTAACCCTTCAATTGTTATTTCTTTTAAGTTTGTTCCCGTTAAACCTTTTTCCCTGGCAGCAGTCAATGTGGGAACTTCATCTGTATCAAAGCCTGTAATTTCGGCAGCTGCGCGATCTACTGCAACTGCATTGGGACTGGCCAGTAGGAGTCCTGTATGCCTCGGGTTGCCGCCGCGCGGACCTAAACCTTCCATGGAGACAACAGCATCAATTATAGAAAGCCCAGGCTTTACTGCCAGGCAAACATCCAACACCAGCCTTGAAAAGCTTTTCGGCAATGGATGCTCCACGTGCAAAAGAGCCTTCTTCTTGCCGACAATGCAGCCGTAAGTATTTTTTACTGCTGCTGTAAGCCCGGTTAGCGGATGAGTTTTAAGTTTGGCGACATTGATCACCAGGTCCATCTGATCCAGTGCTGAAGCCAGCTTAAATTTTTCATGATCACTATTAATATAATAATCTTTATTTGTATTGTGGTCAAACTTGATTAGAGTTGAATTTGTTTCCTCGGCAACCTCTTTCATCCCGGTTTTGCGATAAACAAGGTCAGGATCATCAGTTCCGGGACTATCGGCAATATGGACTATTCCTTTGGCTTCCTGGACCATTACAGCCAGGGCCTTGATTATTAAAGGGAGAGTAGTAACTGCTTCTTCTGGCCTGGCAGCGGCCAGTAGATTTGGCTTAAGTAAGACTTTCTGACCCGGTTTGACAAAATAGTTGATTCCGTTCCAGGGTTTAAAAAGTTCAGTGAAACTTTCAAGCACCGTCTGAAGATGATAACTATTACATCGGGTTATTGAAACCTTGTTAGCCAGGTTTTTATCCAACTCCAAATTCCTCCGCCTTTGCAGCTTAATTATAATTTTTATTAATCTTTTGCATCAACTTGTAATAAACTTTTTTAAAGTCGGGCAAATGGCCGGAGCGTTTTTTAATGATTATAATGTAAACTGCTGCGGCTGTGGCAAGGATTACAATAATAAAAAGCCATGGTGAAATGTTAAGGACGATCCTAAGGATACCCATGGTAGCGCTCATAGTTCCGGTCAGGGCAATGCTGGCTGCGATATAGGCAAAGCTAAAAAGTGCACCACCAAGAAATGTATAGATAATAAAAATAAAAAAATTCATATGCATGGCACCGGCTGGAAAGGATCCAAAAGTGCGGGAAAAGCCCCAGAGCTGGGCCATAAAGATGGAAAAGTTGCCATACCTTTCCCAGAGACGCATAAACTTTGATTTTTTTGTAGCCCTGGTAACTTTTTTGTGATCGGGAAAGTAATTAAAGATTCCTGACCTGACAGCTGTTCCGGCCATACTACCCAGAAGACCCAGCAGGTAGCTTACAATAGAACCAAGGGTAATGCCAAGGGTAGATGCAAACAGGAGAGACCAGAAAGAAACGGTTCCTCTTAAAATCAAAGTTCCCGCCGTCAGCAGGACAATTATTGACGCAAATGGTACTCCTGCGCTTTCAGCAAACATAGCGGCTGCAATCCCGGTTATACCATAGCGGGAAATTAAAGTTTCGAGCAGGTCAAAGACAGGTTCTAAAGGTTCTATCTGCTCTATCTGTTCAAGGCGCTCCATCTGCTCTCTATATTCAAGTGGTTGCGAACTTTCCAAGTTTTACTCCTCCAACCGATCGGTTAATATGGCATACATTCCCCATAAGCCGGCATCAGGTTCCAGCTGGGCCGGAACAATCTCAAGCGGGGTAATTTCCACAGAAGGCTTGATTGCTTCTTTATTTATAACCTCTGCAATCCCGTTAAAATAATTTTTCCTGCTGCCTGCTACCCCGCCTCCGATGACAATGCAGGAAGGATTAAAAAGATTAACCAGGTTGGCCAGGCCCCTGCCTGTAATTTCCATGGTTTGGTCGATAATATTTTTAGCCAGTGTATTTCCTTTATCCGCTTCTTCAAAGACCCATCTGGCATCGATCTGCTTGGGATAAACTTCGTCTTCAGGCCAGATAGTTTTAGCGCTTAGCTCTATACCAGTGCCGGATGCCCACCTCTCAAGGCAGTCATGTCCGCCGCAATTGCAGGTTCTGCCTTTGCCAAAGGGTTTGATATGGCCGATTTCGCCGGCAAAACCGCTGTGACCCCGGTATAACCTGCCATCCAGGAAAAGGCCTCCGCCAATACCTGTGCTGATAGTAACATATATAGCATTACTATGGCCCCTGGCTGCGCCATAAAAAACTTCACCCACCACTGCAGCGTTGGCATCATTTTCAATAAATACAGGACAATTAAGCTGCTCTGACATAATTTGCGCAAAAGGAACCGTTTCATTCCAGTGAAGGTTTGGTGATTGGTAAACCAATCCTTTTCGGTGATCCAAAAAGGCGGCAATACAGACACCAATTGCTTTTGGCTTTTTCTCTGGCCTGTAACCGTTTTTCCTGTTAGCTTTTGCTAAGAGATCTTTGATCACCTTAATGATAGCATCTGGTTCTTCCGGCTTCGGTGTAGCACGTTTTTCACGGAACAAAATATTTTCTGCTTCATCCATAAGAAGCAGAAGTATTTTTGTTCCGCCAATATCAACTACACAGTATAGATTATCTTTCATTCAAGTCCTACTCCTGGCTTTCAGACTCTGCTCCCGATGGAGCAAGTTTTTTTTCATAAAGGTAGTCTTCATAAATATACATCAGCTCTTTGTCAAAGAGGGTGCGCTTTAAATCAACAGTAACCGATCTGACCGCTTTTAGAAGGTCAGCTGCCTCTTCATCGGACAGGTCTATACCATACTCAACAAATTTCATCTTAATAGCCTTCGAGCCGGAATGCTTTCCAATAACGATCTGTCTTTCCAGGCCGACATCTTCAGGGCTGAACACTTCATATGTTTCGGGATGTTTCATTACACCGTCAGCATGAATACCAGATTCGTGTGCAAAAGTATTTGTACCAACAATCGGTTTTGCCGGGTAAAGCTGACGGCCGGAAGCCCTGGCGACGTATTCACAGAGGTTACGAAAATCTTTTGTATTAACTCCCAAGTTGACACCAAAGAGGTGCTTTAAGGCCATGGCTACTTCCTCAAGAGCAGCATTTCCGGCTCTTTCTCCTAATCCGTTGACTGTTACACCAAGAAAACGGGCCCCTGCCTTTAATCCTGCCAGGGCATTAGCTGTAGCCATCCCAAAATCATTATGGGTGTGCATTTCTATATCCATACCGGTTTTTCCGATCAGTTCAGAAATTATTTCATAAGTTTTGAAAGGCTCGAGAACCCCGATAGTATCACAAAATCTCAAGCGGTTGGCTCCGGCCTGTTTTGCTGCTTCGGCAAACTGGACCAGGAACTCCATGTCTGAACGGGAAGCATCTTCTGCGTTAACCGAAATATATAAACCTTCTTTACTGGCAAACTCAGCAGCTTTAGTCATGTTTTCTAAAACCCATTCTCTTGATGTTCTCAGCTTATGGTTGATATGTATATCTGAAGTTGAGATTGATATGGCAACCGCATCTACACCACATTCTATTGAATGCTTGATATCTTCAATGTTAGCCCGGTTCCATGCCATTATTGAGGCCTGAAGTTTATAGGAAACCATTTCCTTGATAACTGCTTTCTCATCCCCACCCATCACGGGGATCCCGGCTTCAATTTGATGAACTCCAAGGTTATCAAGCATTTTAGCAATTCTTAATTTCTCACGGTTGGAAAATACTACACCGGCTGTTTGTTCACCGTCTCTTAATGTAGTATCAACCAGCATTGGTAAATTCTTTTCCAAAGATTCATGAAAACGTTTCATGGATACACCTCTCTTATCTTTTGAGTTAAGCCGCTGCAGCTCCGGCCTAAACTATCAGCGAGCGTAGTTTTATTAAACAGGCGGAGCAGCTTTAATTATTAAAGGATTGCATCTAAACTTATTAAGTGCTGATTTTGCTAACCAAAGCGCAATTCTTCAGAACGTTTGGTAGCTTCCATGACTGCTTTTATCAGGCAGCTTCTAAACCCTTCTTCTTCTAGCGTAAGCAGTGCAGCACTGGTTGTCCCTGCCGGGGAAGTTACTATATTTCGCAGCTCTGCCGGGTGCTGGGTATTTGAGTCGAGCATTTTTGCTGCGCCAATTACATTTTGAATAACCAGTTTTGTGGCTACATCTCGTCTTATCCCTACTGAAACTCCTGCATCAATCATTGTTTCAATGAATAGATATACATAAGCAGGACCTGTACCGCTCAAGCCGGTTGCGGCATCCATCAGTTTTTCGGGCATGCGGATTGTAATGCCTAAAGGTTTAAGCATGCTTTCAATTTCACTTCGCTCATCTTCGGTAACTAAGTCTCCGGCACTGATTACGATTGCACCTTCACCGATCAGGCAGGGAGTATTTGGCATTAAGCGTATAACTTTAGTTCCCGGAAGAAGGCAGCTTTCTAAATAATTTATGGTGATTCCTGCAGCTACTGATATATAAATTTGTCCAGGATGTACAAGCGGCTTGAGTGAGGCCAGCAGGCTATCAGTGTCCTGCGGTTTAACGGCGATAAAAATATTTTTACATTGAGGTATAAAATCTTCAAGGCTGGCTGCAGCGTTGCAGTTATATTCAGCAGCGACCTGGTTTTTACGTTCCACACTTATATCGTAAAGGTAAACTGTGCTGGGGTCAACGTCGCCCATTGTAACCATTCCCTTAACCAGGGCAGAACCTATGGCACCGCAGCCAATTAAACCAATATTATTCTTTGTCATAATAATTACCCCCTACTTGAAGATCTTAGAAAGTATTCTATCTAAATAAGATCATTAATGCAAGAGGTCATAGGGGGTATTAATCGCAATTGAATAAGCATTCCTGAAATGATTAGTAGATACAATTACTTTAATGTTTCTGTCTTTGCTTCAAACAGGTCCCTATCGTAACGGAAACAATGCTGGGCTTCTGAAGAAAGACATGAGCATCCTTCGGTAATCATAGAAGTTATATTTTTAGCAACTCCGGGACCAAGCATCAAGCCCTGCCCGCACATGCCAACTGCTAAGATCAAGCCATCAAGCCCGGGTGCATAATCTATAATAGGCACACCATCCGGTGTCATAGGATAGCAACCTCGCCAGATCCGGCGAACCAGCAGGTTTTTCAGCCTTGGCAGCAGCGAAACCAGCCTGCCTGATAAAACTGGCAAGAACTCGGAAAGTGATTCACGGTCTGTGCCGATAAACAGTTCTTTTGGGGTATAGCAAAAGATAATCTGCCCTTCCTTATTTTGGCCAAAATAAAAGTTTGTTGTTTTTCCTTCCGGTCCGGATCGCAGATCAACAACCAGGGGGTCCAGGAAATGTTCAATAGGGGCCGAAATACCAGCTTCATGGGAATCAGGAGTGACCGGAATTTCCAGGCCTAAAAGGTTTCCGTGTTCAGCGGCATCAGATCCGGTCGCCAGAACAACCCAGTCTGCATTATAGCTTGCTTTATCTGTTTTCACTCCTGTTATTCTGTCGCCTTCACGCAGGTAGTCTATAACTGCTTCGTTAAAATGGTAATCTGTGCCGTGTTTCTCAGCCTGACGCTGAAAAGCAATCGGGGCCAGGATAGAGGAAACCTGTCCGTCATCCGGTGAATATGTCCCACCCAGTAACCCTTCGCGGTTTATACCCGGTATAAGTTCTTCTACTTTTTCCGGTCCAACCCAGTCTATTTTCATCTCCAGTTTTTTCTGGTAAGGAATCAGGTCTTTCAGGGTTTTTTCTGTTGCGCTTTCATAAACCGGAAAACAGTATCCTCCCGGTTTCCAGCCGATGTCAAAGCCGTATTTCTCTTCCCAGGTAGAAAAGACTTCAATGCTGAAAAGGCAGGTTGATATTTTACCGGGATCAGAATGAGTTGCCCTGACACCACCGATAGCAGTTTTGTTTTCGCCCTGGCCTGCCGAAGCGCGTTTATCGATTACAAGGACCTTTAAACCTGCTTCAGCAAGCTGGTATGCAGTAGGATTGCCAACGCTTCCACATCCGACAATTATTACATCATAATTATTATTGGCCGACATTGTCTGCCTCCTCTTTCTTTTCCACATTTGCATAGCCTGACCCGTTTCCGGCTATAAAGTCTCCAAGGTGAACCTCGGCAACCAGGGGCCGGTGGGTGGGCAGGGTTATTTCAGACATGGGGATTCCTTCTTCACGATATAAGCGCAGGATTAAATCGTTGCAGGTTTTTCCGTTACAACCGCCCAGACCAGCTCGGACAGCAGCTTTGAGCTGGTTCATATCGCGGATTCCCGCTCTAATAGCTTCTACTATTTCGCTTTTTCTAACTCTTTCACAGCGGCAGATGATCGGATCTTCTTCATCTGCTGTCAAATCAACAGGCTCTCCAGGTTCTACTTCCCTGATCATAAACCCGGCTACCTCTAATTTATCTTCATGAGGTATCTCCAGAAGCAGCAGTCTTCTGCTGTTTTGCGATGTCCTGTCTTTATAGGCAATTACCTTTCCTTTACCCACCACATTACCTTCCATGTCAGTAGTGGTGACTTCTTTGCCAAGAGGGATAATCTCGTTAACAAATTCATGGGGCATGATTAGCAGCGCTTTTTCCCGGTCAGGGTCATAGTCATTAACAACCAGGGTTATGGCCAGACCGGGACAGGCAAGCACACATTGTCCGCAGCCGATGCAATCCTTGCTGTATTCAGGAAGGGATAAAATTGATTCGGGCATGGTGATACAATTACTTGGACAGGCTTCAGTGCAGGGATTACAGGGTATTTCCTGGGTGCAGCGAATTAACGGGTAAACTGGTGCACTTGAGTCTTCAGGCTGGAAGGGAACACTTTCATCCGTATGATGTTTCAAAGTATCGCCAAATGCTTCCCAGTCACTTGGCACAGGAAGATCTATGCCCATACCCTGGGCTATTCTACGACCGATTATTTTACCGGAGAAAATGGCTGCCGAAGCTTCGGCAATTTCTTCCGCATCACCTGCTGCATAAGCTTCTATCCCGTATTCCCTGGCTTTAGCTAGCAGTTCGTCAACCGGGCTGAGACCTACAGCCATCAGGACAGTGTCCACTTCGAAAGCACGTTCTGTTCCCTTGACAGGTTTAAAGTTTTCATCAATTTCAGCGATAATAACCCGCTCTACCTTCTCTTTACCTTCTATTTTGAGCACGGTATGGGATGTATAAGTTGGAACCCCAAAACGTTTAATTTTATCTTCGTGAACCTTGTAGCCTCCGCACTTTGGCAGCGCTTCAACCAACCCCACGACATCTATTCCTGCCTGCAGGGCATGGTAAGCTCCGATCAGGCCGACATTACCGCCACCGATAATAAATAGTCTTTCGGCACATTTAACCAGGTCACGATTAACCAGGGTCTGAAATGCTCCCGCGCCGTATACACCAGCCAGGTCAGCACCCGGGAAAGCAAGGCTCTTTTCACGGGCACCGGTAGAAAATAGTACTCTTTTTGGTTCTACCAGCTTGTAGGTGCCATTACCAGAGACACCAAACTTGCCATCGCTGAAGACACCGACTACGGTTGAGTTAAGCCAGGTATTTATGGTTGGCAGATGGCTCAGGTCACCGGCAAGGATATGGCCTATTTCAACCCCTCTTAAGCCGGCATAACAATCTGCTACCGAACCAAAGAAATTATGAGTTTGCAGGCTGAGCTTGCCGCCCAGTTCCTGCTTATCGTCAATAATTAAAACATCTACCCCAACATTGCCCAGTTCTATTGCAGCACTGATGCCGGCCGGTCCGCCACCGATAATTAAGACATCGGTTTTAACAACTTCGGGCTGGACATTGATAGTTTCAGGCAGGTCTGTATCAAGTAACTCAGGAACCCCTTCTACACTGTTTACTTTCATGCCGGGGGTAACGGCAACCATGCAGCCCTTAACCGGCTTTCCGTCGGCAATAACCATGCACTGTGAACACTGTCCGTTGACACAGTAAACACCCTGTGCTCCACCGTCCCGGTGATGATGTCCAAAAACTGTTATGCCGGCTGCATAAAGAGCCGTAGTAATTACTTCACCTTCCCTGGCAGTGTACTCCCTATCGTTAAAAGTAAATGTAAACTCAGACGTTTCAATGGGCGGCAGGATCGGGTGATTGCTAATTCTTCGCTCTTCCTGTATTTCTTCAGCTTTCCCATGATCAACAGATCGAGTGCTGAATAAAAGGTGAGGTTTTTCAGCTGGTGACTGGATCCAGGATCCAGAACGCAGCAGCAGCGCATATTGCAGGTATTCTTCAACTGAACTGCAGAGAATATTTTGGTCAATGCTGGCAGCGTGTTTTTCGAGCAATTTTTTGCGTTTTTGCGGGCTGATCTTAAAGGTTAGATGTTCGCTTGCCTGGCCCGCGGGAAAACCGGCCAGTTCGTTTAATGTGACAAGAGAGCTGTTAGATGGTAAATCTTCCGGCATGCCGGGAGTAAAAGTAATTACTTTGCCTGGTTTTACCTGGTGCAAATCTTTTTCTGAGGCCAGGCAGCGCACGGCAACATTTTTTTCATTTAATAGTGATGCGGCATCGGATAGGACATTAAGTACTTCCGGTTCATCTATAAGCAGGGCCATAAGCATATGCAGTTCCGGTAAACTGTCCAGGTAAAGTGCCGGAGCTGATGGTTCTTCAGTCGTGTTAAACCAGGAAGTGATCAGCAAGGGCAAATTGACTTCCAGTTCGGGCTGTTTCTTTAACCAGTCGACAATATCGAGGGCCAGGTCCATACCGACTGCAGGGGCTTCTTCTGGCAGGTATAATGAATTTAACTTGCCAGGATAATTCTCCATTGAATTGCTGTATTCATTCCAAAAATCGACCGGGCTTTCAAGCCCGAAAGAGGGTTTAAGCAAGGCCAGTTGTTCTGTTTCAAGGCCGCAATATTTTAACAGTTCCTGGGCGGTCACCAGGCGTTTTTCGCCCAGGCTTCCACCCTCATGATAGGGGCAGCTGTCTTTGTCACGGCAGATTAAAGCAACGCTGTTAGCCCCGGCAGCAACACAGTAAAGCAAAATGGAGATGTCAATACTGCCGATGCAGCTTACCCTGAGAACATTGTCCTGGTCAGGCATTGGTGAACGGGGACAGGCAAAAACCAGGTCTTTTCCTTGAAGATCATTTTTAAATATAAAGCTCTCATAATCAGTTAAAGGTTCGGTTTTTTTCTGTTTTATGGCTCCCGTGGGACAGACCCCGGGGCATATTCCACAACCAACACAGGTTTCCTGTGATATTTGGGCGGTAGATAGGCCGGTTTTATAAAGAGTAACCCTGGGAATAGAATAGGGACAAACTTCTTCACACCTACCGCAGCCGCGGCACAATTCCGGTTCAACCGAACAGGTTGGAATCTCAAACTCCCGGTTCCAGATTTTATAGATGCCATTTTCCTGGCTTGATTCTATGGCATCAGTCGGGCATATATATGTGCAGGTACGACATCCGGTACAATTTTCAGCCGTAAAATCTGGATTCGGTCCGATATCTTTATCAAACCCGCGACCCAGGGTAGATATCGCGCCAGGTCCACAATCCTGGCAGACCCTTGTGCAAAGGCCACACATTATGCATTTATTATCTTCTTCTGCAGGCGTTGTAAAGGAAGTTGCGTCAATTCCTTCAAGTCTGGCCAGGGCCTTTATATCCTCCGAGCCAGGACACTGGGCCAAATACAGTTCAAGCAGGTTTCTTCTTGTTTTCAGGACTTCTTCCGAACGGGTTGATACAATTAAACCCTCTTCGGCAGGATAAAGGCAGGATGTTACTATTTTAGACCCGCCGTTCCAGTCCTGCTTGGTTATTTCAACCACACACAACCTGCAGGCACCGCTGGGTGTCAGAGAAGGATGGTTGCAGAGTTGTGGAACCTGTATACCGAGATCATTTATTATAGGCAAAAGCATTTTTCTATCTTCAGTTTCAACTTTTCTTCCGTCAACGGTTATATTAATTTTAGTGCTCATAGTTATCCTTTCATTAGAACATAAATGTTACCTGGCGACATATATTGCATCAAAGTTGCAGGTAACTTTACAAATGCCACAGCGGTTGCAGAGTTCCTGGTCTATGGTGTGGATCTCTTTTTTTGTCCCGCTAATTGCGTCTTGCGGGCAATTTCTTGCACAGCGGGTGCAACCGGTGCAAAGGTCTGTGATTTCATAGCTGATCAGGTTACGGCAAACTCCGGCCGGACATCTTTTCTCATTGATATGAGCCATGTACTCATCTTTGAAATGAGCCAGGGTGCTGCGCACAGGGTTGGGTGCAGATTTTCCAAGACCGCAAAGCGATCCCTGTTCAAGCACGTCCAGCAGTTTTTCCATGTTGCCGATGTCTTCCGGAACACCGTCTCCCCGGCAAATTTTCTCTAATATTTCAAGCATACTGATTAAACCGATCCGGCAGGCACTGCATTTGCCACAGGATTCCTGGGTTAAAAATTCGGTAAAATACCTGGCTACATCAACCATGCAGGTATCTTCATCCATCACGATCATTCCGCCTGAGCCCATCATTGAACCTTCCCGGGTCAGGGTATCAAAATCAACTGGCAGATCTAATTTGCCTTCAGGAAGGCATCCTCCCGAAGGTCCGCCTGTCTGAACGGCTTTAAATTGCTTGTTGTCCAGGATTCCGCCACACATGTTGAAAATTATTTCACGCAAAGTTGCGCCCATTGGAACTTCAACCAGGCCCGTATTTTTAACCTTCCCTACAACTGAGAATACCTTGGTTCCCGGACTGTTTGAAGTACCGGTTGAACGGAACCAGTTTGCGCCTTTATCAATAACTACAGGGACATTAGTAAAGGTTTCTACATTGTTAAGGACTGTGGGGCGGTCGTAGAGACCACGCTCTGCTGATCGAATATACTTGGCCCGCGGTTCACCAACCCTGCCTTCAATAGATTGCATCAGGGCTGTTGATTCACCGCAGACAAAAGCGCCTGCGCCCCTGTTTATCTTGATATCAAAGGAGAAGTCGGTTCCGAATAGATTCCGGCCAAGAAAGCCGCTCTGGCGGGCCTGCAAAATGGCCTGCTGCATTCGAATTAATGCTCTTGGATACTCCTCCCGCACATATATATAACCCTGGGAAGCGCCAACGGCGTAGGCACAGATGATCATGCCTTCAAGCACGGAGTGAGGGTCTCCTTCCATAATACTGCAATCCATAAAAGCTCCGGGGTCTCCTTCATCTCCGTTACAGATAACATATCGAATATCTGAATCTATTTTTGCCGCAGTTCGCCATTTTTTGCCGGCAGGAAAACCTCCACCACCACGGCCGCGCAGTCCCGAGGCTTCAACTTCGTCAATTGTTTCTGCTGGCTTCATATGCTGAAGAGTTTTAACCAGGGCACTGTAGCCCCCCCGGCTGATATAGTCAGCCATGCTGGAAGGATCAATTAGACCAACATTGCGCAGGGCTATTTTTTGCTGGGAAGCATAAAAAGGAATTTCGGTGTAATCTTCTATAGATGGCGCTTCATCGTTTTCCTGGTAAAGCAACCTTTCTACGGTTTTACTGGCAACTACAGATTCCTGGATAATTTCAGGGGCGTCATCTTCGGTCACTTTTGTATAACAGGTATTATCAGGATGCATGATTACCAGCGGGCCATGCTCACATAAGCCGTGGCAGCCGACCTTTTTGACACCAATTGTTACGGGTATTTCAAGGGCTTTAGCTTTCAGTTCTTGTGCCAGGGCTTCAGCTACCTTAAGACTGCCCTTGGCCAGGCACCCTGTACCTGTGCAGACTAAAATTCTTGGCTGTTCATGCGGTAATTTAGCTGCAAGCTCACTCCTGATTATTTCATAATCAGCAAAAGACTTGACCTCAATCTTTGCAACCTCCTCAGCAAAGTAATCATCAGCTGGTTGCTTTTGCTCATGACCTTCAGCACATTTCTCTTCGGCACAGCACTGTTTGATTTTTTTTGCCAGCTTAGAAGAGGTCAGATTACCATGGTACTCGCCGTCAATAATTGCTACCGGACCCATAGCACAGGCTCCCACACAGTGAACGGAGTTTAAAGTAAACTGGCCGTCCGAGGTCATCTCTCCTTCTTTAACTTTGAACTCTTCGGAAACTGCGCTGATTAATAAAGAAGCACCCCTGATGTGACAGGCGGTGCCTTCGCAAATATCGACAGTATGTTTTCCGCGTGGAGTTAAGTGTAGAGACTTGTAAAAGGTGGCGACAGAGTAAATTTGTGATTGGGGAATA
>PXFD01000179.1 GCA_003564505.1 Syntrophomonadaceae bacterium | reverse complement strand
CAGCTTACCGCGATGATGTTGGAGAGGGACGCAGACATTCAGAAATTAGTTCTCCGGCAGTGGGCGATTTCTACTTTTCCAATGAAGAAGGTCTTACAGTGATGGCATTTTCTTACCCGCTGGTTTTTCCTGAAGGCGAAGGATACGCCCTGGATGAACTTGTTACCGGTGAAACCTATACTATGATTGTAGGAACTCAAAACAGTTCACATGATATTTCCAGTCCGCACTCATCACGCGGCAGTCTCAACTTTACAGTAGAGCCTTAAAACAAGAGACTTAAAGCAGCAAAACCTATAAATGATCACAATTTGACGTTCGGGGCAAGTTCCCCGGACGTCAAATTGATTGTGGCAATTATCCGTTTTCCTCGAGACCGGGGATTTTCCGCCAGTGATAGAGGTAAACCGGTAGGGCTACTGCGATAAATACTAATCCTCGCACAGCATCGCGAAGCAGACTGCGGTAATAGTTTTCACGATTAATGGCTTCATAGCGGGCTTTTTCCTCTTCAATCAGTTCCGGTCCGAATTCTTTTTCCCAGTCCGCCAGTTCCATGTACGGTGCCGGCTGGGCAAAGGGTCCATAATCATCATAAACCGGCGCAATAAACGCAATGCCTGCTTGAGCCAGGGTGACAGCCCCGATAATGATCAGGATTAAGGCAATAAAACTGACCAGGTAAAAGTAAACGCGTTCAAGATCCCATTTAACCTGCATTGTCATTGCCTCCTTTGCCGTCCTTGACAGTCCCCGGCTTAACCTGCTTCCAGTGATATAAATAAAATGGTGCGGCAATTATCATCAGGGCAACCGAATTTAATAGGCTGCGCCTGGTCCAACTCTGGTAATGGTGGTATTCCCTTTCCTGTTCAATCCTCATTTTTTCCAGTTCTACCAGGGCAGGAGGATCAAAAGTAGTTTCGGCGCCGGGTTCCCTGTATTCACGGTAATAAACCTGGGTCAGCGGTACATTTGGCTTATCCGGCAGGATCAGCTGCATGGCGCTGTTAGCTGCCGATATGGTGCCCCCGACAAAAAGAAACAGGGTGACCAGGCATACCAGGTAGAAATAAAGGTTTTTTATATTCCAGCTACTGGCCATAATTATTTCACCGCCTTATTATTTTTGTTAAACAACTCAAGTTAAGATATAATAATTTAAAGGGTGATAATCATGCTTAAAGTATTGATGGTTTATTTTTCAGGAACCGGTGTAACCCGCTACTTTGCTGATCTGATCCAGGAGGAAATGGAAAAACGCGGTTACGAATGCGACAGCCTGGATCTTGAGGAGCTTGTTGATCTGCCCACACTCTGGCAAAAAAATCCTGTCGCTCTTAATTATACTATAAGAGCGGAAGAAAAGCGTCCTCTCGGTAAATACCCCTGGCCCTATCAAAGACTGAAAACTGCCCTGCTGAACCTTGATGAGAATCCCCTTTTAGCAAACTTAAACCATGATTGGCACGAGTACGATTTAATCGGTTTTGGATCGCCTGTATACAGTTTCAGGCCGGCCCCTGTTATGATTCGCTTTCTTTTGGACCTGCCTCTTTTCAGCAAAAAAACCCGTGCATTCTCTTTCACGACCCATGATGGCGCCCAGGGTGATTATGAAGCTTTCATGAGAAAGATTTTAACCATGAAAGGGTTTAAATATGTGGGACATATTGATCAGTCATTTGTTTATTCAGCCACCGCTATCATCCGCAAAAAATTTGATCACCTGAAAACGGGAAAGCTTTTAGTGAAAAAGAGCTACCAGGCCCGCAAAAATATTTTCCTATTCCTTGAATACATTCATTCTATTTATTACGGCGTTCCCTACTGGTATAAAGGAACCAATTTACTGGACAAAATGGTCGGGATTCCATACCGCCTGGCATACTCGTATGGAGTTGACTTTATTCTTAACCATTTACTTTTCGGCTTCGGGGTTGACCGGAGTGAATGCATTCAGTGCTGGACATGTATCCAGCAGTGCCCCCAGGGTCTGATTGAAGTGGATGATGAAGACTTTCCCGTCAGACATTACCACTGCATGTACTGTTTGCGCTGCCTGAACTGGTGCCCTACTAGTGCCCTCTATTTCTCTAAGTTGACCAAAGACAAGGCCCGCTTCCCGGGACCGGAAGTTCTGCTTGATGCAGTTATGCAGAATAGCCTTGATGATCGGCTCAAAAAAGACGAGTGAGACAGGGGGACGTGAGACAGGGGGACGGGGGTTTGTCTCATATTTCTTGAGACAGACCCCCGTCCCCCTGTCTCACTCTTTTTTCAGTTTGCGTTTACCTTCTTAGTTTCCAGGGTAGCAAGCGCCTCATCAACCAGCCTGTCAATATCCAGGACAGTTTCATGCTGTAAAACATTTTCAAGCCTGGGCCTTGTTATCGGATTTTTCGGCAGGAATACGGTGCAGCAGTCTTCGTAAGGTAGAATTGAAGTTTCATAGGTGTCTATTTCAATCCCTTTATTTATAATCTCAGTTTTATCCATTCCAATTAGTGGTCTTAGAACCAGCATATTGGAAGCTTTGCTTACAACTTCGATGCTCTCCAGGGTCTGGCTGGCGACCTGTCCCAGGCTCTCCCCGGTAACCAGGGCCTGTAAATTATGCTGGCGAGAGAACTTTTCGGCCAGGCGGTACATCATGCGCCTCAGCAGGATGATGCTGTAATCCTTGGGGCAATTTTCATTGATTTCTTTTTGAATGCTCGTAACGCTGATCAGGTGCAGCTGGATCTCGTTACCGTAAGCGGCCAGCTTACGGCAGAGATCGACGGCCTTTTCCTGGGAACGGCGGCTGGTAAATGGGAAGCTGTGAAAATGCAGAGCTTCCATGGTCATTCCTCTCTTCATAGCCAGCCATCCGGCTACCGGGCTGTCAATTCCGCCCGAAAGTAAAAGCAGACAGCGCCCGGTGACGCCCAGCGGCAAGCCTCCCGGACCGGAAACCCGATCCTTGTAGAGATAAGCCTTATCGAAGCCGATTTCAAGCGAGATTGTAAAGTCAGGATTTTTTAAATTAACCACAAGCTCCGGCCTGACTGACTGCAGGTAAGCTCCGAGCGAGTGATTAATTTCCTGCGAATCATAGGGAAATTTTTTATTTGATCGACGGGTGTCCACTCTAAAAGCAAGCTTATCCGGTGGCAACTCATTTACAATTTCTGCGGCAAGAACTTTTATCTTTTCCAAATCAAGTTCGGTTTCACGGACTTTGCTGACAGATATGACGCCAAAGGTTTTGCTGGCCTGGTCAATTATTTTGTCACAGTTTTCTTCAGGGCCGGTCACCAGCAGGCGACCGTG
>PXFD01000198.1 GCA_003564505.1 Syntrophomonadaceae bacterium | reverse complement strand
CGCCAGCTAATCTGTAAAGGTGCCCTTGATGAAATGCTGGATGCATCTGAATATATAAAGTTTAAAGGTGAAATTACTCCTTTGACAGATGAACTTAAGGGACAGGTCAGGAACCTTGCCTTGCAGGCAAATAGTGATGGTTTGCGGGTTCTGCTGGTAGCATATAAAGATATTGATAATGTAAGCTTGAATTACGGGGTTGAAGATGAAGCAAACCTGGTACTGCTCGGTTTAATCGGATTTCTCGATCCACCCAAGGAGACTGCCGGACCGGCCATCCGGGCCTTAAACAAATTAGGAGTTGAAGTGCGGATAATTACCGGCGACAACGAAATCGCCACCCGCCGTATTTGTAAAGAAATCGGTTTTACAGTTAAGGGTCTGGTTCAGGGCAGTGAGTTAGAGTCCATCTCTGATCATGAGCTGACCCAGGTGGTAGAAAACAATAATGTTTTCGTGCGAACAACACCGCTCCAGAAATCGAGAATTATCGGTGCCATTAAAAGCAACGGCCACACTGTAGGTTTCCTGGGAGACGGTATAAATGACGCGCCTGCTTTGCGCGATGCCGATGTGGGTATTTCGGTTGATAATGCTGTGGATATTGCCAAGGAGTCGGCTGAGATTATTCTCCTGGAAAAAAGCCTTATGATTTTAGAGGAAGGGGTTAGCAAGGGACGGCACGTTTTCGGCAATATCATGAAGTATATTAAAATGACAGTCAGCTCTAATTTTGGTAATGTTTTTAGTGTCCTGGTAGCAAGTATTTTTATCCCTTTTCCACCCATGCTGCCGCTACACCTGCTCATTCAAAACCTGCTCTATGATATTTCGCAGCTTTCTATTCCCTGGGATCATGTTGATGAAGAGTATATTGAGCGTCCGCAAAAATGGAACCCCGAAAGCATTGCCCGCTTTACTCTTTACATCGGGCCGGTCAGCTCATTTTTTGATTTTACAACTTTTGCCCTGCTCTGGTATGTTTACGGCGCCAGCACCGGGGCAGACCAATCATTTTTCCAGAGCGGCTGGTTTGTGTTGGGCCTGCTTTCCCAGACCATGATTGTTCACATGATCCGGACCAGGAAAATCCCCTTTATTGAGAGCACTGCTGCCCGGCCGGTATTAATTATGACCGGGCTGGTTATGCTAATTGGCCTGGTGGTTCCCTTTACACCCTTTGGTTATGCGGTAGGCTTTATCTCCCTGCCTTTGTCCTTTTTCGGTTGGCTTGTTTTTACCCTGCTTGCCTATTTCATTGCTATGCAGGTTGTTAAAACCCTCTATATCCGCCGGTTTAAGGTGTGGCTGTAGCAGGCACAGTTTAATTAAAGGTGTTTACTCGGAAGAAATGTTTTTAATTAGTTCCTGCAGTTCCTGGGCATCGGTTAAGTTCATGGCGTCCAGTTTAATTTCTATCTCACTGTTTTGTTCATCAGAAAAGGCCAGGTATAAGCTGTCACCCCGCACTTCGGCTGCCTGCAGGTTTCTTAATGATGCAGTTTTCCATCCACCAAATATATACTTTCTTACCTTAATTTCGCCATCTAACAGTTTTACATATGGAGGGGGCACTTTTATATAATAAGCAATGACTGCCAGGCCAATGATAACAATGATCAACGGTGTATGCAGGCCTGGAATTAAAGTATCTGCATCGAAATAAGCAACCAGGGCAATCACTGTCAGGATCATCATGGCCAGTATTACTGCAATATTTAATGCTGAAGTGCTGGCAGCCTTCTTCAATTGATACTTTCTATTGGGCAAGTTATTGATAGCCATTTTAAAGGTTCCTTTCCCTGTCCAGCGGTGTTTGTTACTCCTAAATATTATCATTCTTAAAGATATACTGCAATTTATAAATTTTACTGTAGATTACCTTTTTAAAATCAACCGTTGGAATCAACCCGTCGGTTGATTTAACTTTTCAGGCTATAACCTATCATTGTAGATGAAAGGAGCTGGTTAAAATGAAACCACTAATTCAGGTTAAAAATCTGGGAAAGAGTTTTAACGGAAAGAAGGTACTAAAAAACGTTTCATTCGATTTATATGAAGGCGAAATCTTATGCCTGCTGGGTCCTAATGGGGGCCGGGAAAAGGAGATAATTAAAAAATTTCGGGATGCAATGAAATCATCCCGAAATTTTCTCGAATATTATTTTTTGTTATTGCTGGAGAACAACTTCATAATGCTTAACTTCGACTGGATGTCCGGTTATTTTTTCTACTCCTTTTAAAACTTCTTTCGCTTCAGACAATGTCTCTTCAGCTTGATCTTTTGATTCCCAAAGTGTAATTGCCATCATGCTTTCCTTCTTTTCATCAACTAAAACATATACACCCTTTGCCTCTTTAAGTCGGTCTTGTTTGCTGTTTTGGAGGTATTCAGATACCTGTTCCACGTGATTTCCCGGGATTAAACTTACTCTTGCATACATAGTTAGAACCCTCCCTTCAGAATAGCTTGGTTAGATTATAATATAAGAATATTTATATGTCAAATATTTCTTTTAATAGTAAATCTTGCAGAACATTCTATGGCAATAATCATGATAGTTCCATGGCATAAATTAACGTTCTGGGAGAAGTCAAAAATAAAATTTAGAAGTTGGAGTTGATAGATAGTTAAGAAATGTAGTCATTTCTTGTAATAGCATACATTTTTAAATCCCAGTACTTGTCCTTAGCAAAAGTTTTGCTGCGCAGTAAACCTTCATAGAGCATGCCTGCTTTCTGCATGGCCTTACCCGAGGCAGGGTTTTCCGGGTAGTGTACGGCCTCGACCCTCTGCAAACCAATATTTTCAAAGGCAAACTGGATTACTCTTCTGATTGCTTCGGTCATAATGCCCTGTCCCCAGTATTTATCGTCGATTACATAGCCCAGTTCGCCACAGGAACCGTTTTGATCATAAAGGACAAAACCGATCGACCCAATAATTTCACCTGTTTCTTTTAACTGGATCCCCCACTCACCTGCTTCATCATTCTTTATCTTGTCGCTTACCATTTTGATGTATTCCAAAGTATCGCTTATAGAATTATGTGGTTCCCAGGTAAGGTAGCGTGTCACATTGGGCTTTTTTGCATATTCAAAAAGCTCTTTTGCATCGCCTGTTTGAAGTGTTCTGAGAATTAACCTGCTTGTTTCCAGTGTTGGGTTGCCGGCAAATTTTAGCTCTTTACTGTCTGCTTCAGTATCTATTTCATATATCATGGATTCAGCTTCCCAGGGGTGATATCCCTTTGCAACAAACTTCCAGCCATACTTTTCATAATAACCTTCTTGATCAGTGCTGAGATATAGCTTTTTG
>PXFD01000113.1 GCA_003564505.1 Syntrophomonadaceae bacterium | reverse complement strand
CGCCAGTCAGAAGCACTGGCTGATGAATTGAATATTATGGGACTGCTTAACATCCAGTTTGCCGTGCGGGGACGGGAGGTTTATATCCTGGAAGCAAACCCGCGTGGCTCAAGAACTGTGCCTTTTGTCGGAAAGGCAACCGGGTTGCCCCTGGCCGGGTTGGCTGCGCGAGTAGTTGCCGGCGAATCACTGGCTGGTCTAGATTTCACTGCTGAAAAGATTCCACTGTATTATTCAGTTAAGGAAGCAGTTTTTTCTTTTAACCGTTTTGACATGATGGATATTGTCCTCGGCCCGGAGATGCGCTCAACCGGCGAAGTTATGGGTATTGATCAGCATCTTGGTTTGGCCATGGCCAAGGCTCAGCTAGCTGCCGGAACCCCACTTCCCATGCAAGGCAGGATATTAATTACTGTTGCAGAACGTGACAAGCCGCAGGCAGTTGAGTTAGCCAGGGCCCTATCAAAGGTGGGATTTAAACTGATGGCTACGACCGGAACTGCTGCTGTGCTTAATAAGGCCGGGCTGGTTGTTGAAGAAGTTAATAAAATCAGCTCCGGAAGGCCAAACCTGCTTGATCATATAAACGCAGGCACGATTAACCTGATCATTAATACACCGGCCGGTTCGGGCGCGCAGTCGGATGGAGCGCATATGCGCCGTCTGGCAGTTAAACATGGGGTTTCAATAATTACAACCATGCAGGGAGCAATGGCAGCCCTGGAAGGAATCCGGGCCCTGCATAAAATACCAGTTGAAGTATGTTCCCTGCAAAGTTATTATCAATAGTAAAATGGCGGCCCTTTAGCAGGCCGCCATTGTCCAAGGATAGATATCTAATTTTTAGTGGATTAGAATGTATATTCCGCTACAACAGATGCCCTGACGATGACATCGTCCGGGGTGATCGGTGTAGGAGCTGCGTCTGCGGCGTCCATTTCTTCCTGGATCATTTCTTCCCGAACCTGGAAGGGCCTATAGTCGGTTCTCTCTTCCCTGATACTGTAGAGGCCGGTTACTGACTCGCCGGCACCGCCGGCTATAGCTTCCGCTTTCTGGGCAGCCTGTTCAGTTGCCGCAGCCAGGGCTTGCATTTTTAATTCCTGGGCATCTTCCAGGTCAAAGGTGACATGGTTAACCCTGTTTGCTCCTGCTGCAACGGCAGCATCGATTACTTCACCAACTGTATCAACTTCAGTTAAAGTTGCCACGATTTCATTATTCGCCTGGTAGAAAATCAATTCTTCATTTTCAGGGTCCATTTCTTCAACTTCAGGTTCTCTTAAGTCCGGTTGTGGTCTTTCTCGCGGTCTTTCTTCCCTGATAGTTCTCAGGCGGTAAGAGCCGGTGGTCACTTCATCCTCTGACAGGCCAAGATCTAGCAAAGTTTCTCGCACTGCATTAGCGAGTGCCGCATTTTCTTCTACTGCGCCTTCAGCAGAAGAGCTGCGGGTTTCTATTTCAAGACTAATTTTAGCCAGATCAGGTTCTGCCGAAACCTCTGCCTCCCCGTAAGTTTGTATTAACTGCGGTTTTTCATTTGAAACGATTGTTTCTCCGCCCTGACCACATCCGCTGAATAGAAGGACTATGATCACAGCCATTACCACTGTTAATAAGGTTAATGATTTGTTGTTGAACATTTCTGGATTCCCCCATTTTAATTCTTTCTTTTGCTTTCTATATCTAAGACAATCATCTAATAGTAATAGTTTCATAAAAAATGTGTCGACGGTCCGTGACACACGCTATTACTATTTTTTATAGGGTGGTTTATAATAAACAAAACATTTAACAACACAGCCTACTGATTGCTCAAGCGATTAGCGAGTGCATTTTATTTGCAGGCAACCGCAACTAAATATGGCTGAGTAGATACCAAAACACTTTTAATTCAGTGAGTTAAAGTTAAGTCCCGGCAAAGTATTATCGTTAAGGAGGAGAGGATGACTCATAGAAATGTCTTACCCCTGCCGCCGATAAGGCAGCTGATATATGCATCAGGAAGCCTGGCTTTTACCATGCTTGAGCGCCTGATCCTACTTTATATGCCATTTTATTACCTGCCTCCTGCGGAGTATAACCTGCCGAATTTAATCCCGGACCGCACTTATTTAGGCTTATTTACAATACTGGGCTTAGCCTTACTGGTAGGCCGAATATTCGACGGCTTCACTGATCCCCTGATTGCTTCTTTAAGCGACAACAACCGTTCCCGCCTGGGGCGCCGAAAGCTTTTCATGATCATTGGAGGATTACCGCTGGCTTTATCTACGGTGATGGTATTTCATCCTCCTGATATAGGTGGCGAAGCTTTTGCAAACGGCTTATGGTTAACTATGGCCATGGTCCTGTTCTATCTTTCCTTTACATCATATGTTAACCCGTATTTGGCACTTTTGCCTGAGCTTGGGCATACCGACCCCCTGCGCATCAACTTATCGACGATGATTGCCTTTTTTGGCATTACAGGACTGGTCGTTGTTACAGTGATATTTCCGCCGGTTACAGCAGGTCTGCAGGAGGTGGGACAAGATATGCGATCAGCCTACAGCAGTGCTGTATTAATTTTTGCTGCTTTCTCAGCATTGATTCTCTATACAGCTGCTTTAGGGTTTAACGAAAAGTTTCACTGCCTGCCCGTTGCTTCTCAACAGATAGGGACCTGGCAGTCTTTGCGAAAAACCTATAAGATTAGACCATTTCGGATATTCCTGTTAGGGGAGATGTTCTTGCAGTTTGCTATGAACCTGATCACCCTGGGCTTGATCTATTATGCGGTGGTAATTTTTCAGAGGGAAGAAGGCTTCATTACTATTTTGGCAGCCCTGGCGATTGGTGGAGCACTAATCTGTTTTCCCTTCGTTAACCTTTTAGCTAAAAAAACAGGCAAGAAAAAGATAATTACGACAGGCGTATTAAGTTTATTTTTTAGCTGCCTGGTAATATTTCTGCTTTCTTTTGATACCAGTGGTATTAATCTATATATCAGCCTGGCCATGTTTACCCTGGCGGGCTTCCCTCTAGCTGTTTTGACTATATTGATCAACCCGACTATAGCTGATTTAGCCAGGGCAGAATATTATAAAACCGGACAGCATCGGGAAGCGATGTTTTTTGGGGCCCGGGCAATACCGTTAAAACTGACTATTGCCATGGCCGGAGTAGTATTTACTTTCCTGCTATCTGCGTTTGGCAAAGACATTGCCCAACCCCTGGGTGTTCAGTTAAGCATACTTGTAGTTGCCGCAGCCGGTCTGTGCAGTTACCTCTGCTTTGTGCGTTACCCGGAGCAGCAGGTTCAGGCAGAATTAAAAATG
>PXFD01000199.1 GCA_003564505.1 Syntrophomonadaceae bacterium | reverse complement strand
TAACATCATCGGTAATTTCTTCGCCCCTGTGGGCGGGCAAACAATGCATGACCAGGACATCATCTTTAGCCTTCTCAATTAAGCCCCGGTTCACCTGGTAATCGGCAAAACTCTTTAAACGTTCTTCATGCTCTTCTTCCTGGCCCATACTGGCCCAGACATCAGTGTAAATTATATCTGCATCTTTCACTGCCTCGTAAGGATCATCCTGGATATGAATATTAGCACCTGTTTTGGTAGCATCAAGCCTGGAAAGACGGGTTATTTCCGGATCCGGCTCAAATCCTGAAGGAGAGCATATAACAATGTCCATTCCGACTTTGGCACCGCCAAACATTAATGAATGGGCCATGTTATTGCCATCTCCGATATAGGTCAACTTGAGACCATCAAGGTTTTGCTTCTTTTCCTTAACAGAGAATAGGTCGGATAAAACCTGGCAGGGATGCAGCAGATCAGTTAGACCATTAATGACAGGAACCGAGCTGTATTCTGCCAGGTCAACCACGTCCTGGTGTGAAAAAGTGCGAATCATTATTCCATCAAGGTAACGACTTAAGTTTCTGGCTGTATCGGCAATGGTTTCTCCACGGTTTAACTGAAGATCATTTGCGCTTAAAAAGAGAGCATGACCGCCTAGTTGAAACATGCCTACTTCAAAGGAAACCCTGGTCCTGGTTGATGATTTTTGAAAGATCATGCCCAGGGTTTTACCTTTAAGTGGATGATAGATCTCACCCAGCTTCTGTTTCATTTTGAGGATATGAGTAGTGTCTAAGATCTGATCAACCTCTTCCCTGCTTAGATCATGAATCGATAATATATCAGTACCCTTCATATTAACAGCCATAATAATTAAGTCCTCCTATCTCTTAACTTGAAAAATATTAATTCCTTTCAACTACACAGGCAATACCCTGTCCTCCACCGATGCATAGTGTAGCTAAACCTCTTTTGGCATCTCTCTTTTGCATTTCATGCAGCAGGCTAACAAAGACCCTGGCTCCGCTGGCTCCGATCGGATGGCCTAGAGCAATGGCACCGCCATTTACATTGGTCTTTTCGGGGTCAAGTTCCAGCTCTTTCATTACGGAAAGCGCCTGGGCAGCGAACGCTTCATTAGCCTCAATTAAGTCCAGGTCAGCCACTTTCCACCCTGCCTTCTCTAAGGCTTTGCGGCTGGCAGGGATCGGACCGGTACCCATCACTGCAGGGTCTACCCCGGCCGAAGCGTAACTTTTTATAACAGCCAGCGGCTTTAATCCGAGTTGTTCAGCTTTTTCGCGGCTCATCACAACGAGTGCAGCAGCGCTGTCATTTATACCGGAAGCATTTCCTGCCGTGACAGTGCCGTCTTTTTTGAAAGCCGGCCGTAATTTTGCCAGTTTTTCAAGATCGGTCATGCGCGGATGTTCATCTATTTCAAAAGTAATTGGATCTTTTTTGCGCTGTGGAACAGATACCGGTACTATTTCATCTTTAAAGCGTCCGCTTTCTATGGCAGCATGGGCCCTTTCCTGGCTGGTCAGGGCAAACTGATCCTGCATCTCCCTGGTAATACCGTATTTTTCAGCAATATTTTCTGCTGTCATGCCCATGTGATAATCATTAAATGCGCACCAGAGACCATCCTTAATCATCACATCGGTCATGGCGCCGTCACCCATACGCATACCCCAGCGGGCTCCGTTAACGGCATAAGGGGCGGCACTCATATTCTCGGTTCCCCCGGCAACAATAATATCTGCTTCTCCTGCCGCTATAGCTGCAGCGGCAGAATTAACAGTTTTAAGTCCGGAACCGCAAACCTTATTAACAGTTGTACAGGGAACTTCAACCGGCAACCCTGCCTTTAGAGCAGCCTGGCGCGCAACGTTCTGGCCCAGTGCAGTTTGCAGGACACAGCCGAGAAGAACTTCTTCTACCTGTTCAGGTTTTACACTAACCTTTTCAATGGCAGCTTTTATAGCAATGCCGCCAAGTTCTGCTGCACTCATATCTTTAAGGGTTCCACCAAATGTTCCAACTGCAGTTCTAACTGCGCTTACGACAACAACTTCTCTCATCAGATTACCTCCATTTGCATATTATATTATTCTAAAGATCAATTGGTTATTCCTTCAATTAATAAATATTCGCTTATTTTTGTGTCTTCCCTTCTAAAAACTATAAAAATAAAGGATTGTTAACCTGGCAGTGATTATTTAGTATTTATCTTTGACATTATAGAGCCGGCATGTTCAATAGCTGAAGCATGCTCCTCTGCACCAGATAAATCCAAAACCTGGTCAATCTTTTCTACTACCATTTCAACGGTAATATCCTGGTCAGGATCAAAAACCACCCCGGGAGCTTCAACAATAGCTGCTCTGCTGAAATATCCACCGCCGGCACTGATCATAATTCCGCTCTCGTCACATTTCTCAGAACATAACCAGGCCACTATGGGTGCAACATACTCCGGCTTAACCCTGCCGATCACTTCTTCCGGCAGAACGGTAAAAGTTAACCTTGTTCCGGCAGTAGGTACAATGGTATTAGCCTTCACATTATAGCGCGCCCCTTCCTGGGCCAGGCAGTTCATCATTCCGGCTATGCCGAGTTTTGCCGCACCGTAGTTGACCTGGCCAAAATTACCGTACAGGCCCGCTGCAGAGGCTGTAGAAACTATCCTGCCGTAACCCTGTTCTTTCATATGGTTAAATGCTGCCCTGGTGCAGTAAAAAGTACCGTCCAAATGCACAGACATTACTTTTCGGTAATCATCAAGCTCCATTTTAGCAAAGCTTTTATCGCGTAAAATACCGGCATTGTTGATAAGTATGTCTATTTTGCCGTAGCTTTCAACGGCAGTGTTAATGATATTGCTGGCACTGTCCCATTCGGCTACACTATCATAGTTGGCAGTAGCCTCTCCGCCGCCTGCCTTAATTTCATCAACTACCTGCTGAGCTGGAGCAGCATCGGCACCTTGCCCGTCAAGGCTTCCTCCCAGATCGTTTACAACTACCCTGGCACCTCTATTAGCTAACAGCAAAGCGTATGCTTTTCCCAGGCCACCACCGGCGCCTGTTACTACCGCTACCCGGTCGTCAAAACGAAGCTCTTCCAAGTTTATCCTGCCTCCTTTAAATTCTCTTATGTTCATAGTTTATTTTATTCTACAATTTTTTTCAATTTGCCGGCCGATAACCTTTTGTATAAAATAAACCCGGTGTATTTATACCACCGGGCATTTTTACTGGTGCGAGCGAGAGGATTTGAACCTCCACACCCTTACGGGCACTAGGTCCTGAACCTAGCGCGTCTGCCGTTCCGCCACGCTCGCTTT
>PXFD01000087.1 GCA_003564505.1 Syntrophomonadaceae bacterium | reverse complement strand
TGGCCATTATTTTATTCCTGGTCGGCATTCTGTACATTTTACTTTCAAATAGCATGCCCGGTTTAATTGAACTGGGCCTTGGTCCATTTTTTGCTGCAGACAGGTGGAACCCAGGGGCTTACGGTGAACCAACTTACAGCCTGCTTAACATGATTTACGGCACCTTAATGGTTACACTGGGGGCACTGATCTTTGCAGTGCCGGTAGGTGTTGCAGCGGCGGCCTACCTGGCAGAAATTGCCTCACCCTGGGAAAGGGAATTTTTCAAGCCGATAGTTGAAATATTAGCCGGGGTACCATCAGTAGTGCTCGGCTTTTTTGGTTTGGTGGTCCTTGCCCCGCTGATTGCCAGGGTTTTTAACTTAAACAGCGGCCTTAATGCCTTTAACGGGGCCCTGCTGGTAGGAATCATGGCGTTACCGACAATAATCACCCTGGCTGAAGATGCCATTACCGCAGTGCCGAAAGAATACCGCCATGCCTCACTGGCTTTGGGCGGAACCCGCTGGCAGACCATCTGGAAAATAACCATCCCGGCGGCTTTTTCCGGGATTACTGCCTCTGCCATGCTCGGCATGGGTCGGGCAATCGGGGAAACAATGACGGTTTTAATGGTAACCGGCAACATGGTGGCCCGGCCGGAGTCATTCCTGGATTCGGTCAGGACCCTGAGTGCAGGTATTGCAATTGATATTGGAGATGTAGTGTTTAACTCCACCCACTTCCACGCGCTATTTGTAGCAGGTTTGCTGCTTTTTCTGATTACCTTTGCCGTTAACCTGCTGGCCGATATTTTAATCCAGCGTAAGCCGGAGGTAAGTAAATGAAAACTGGAGTGCTTGATAGAGGAATTGTCTTTGAAAAGAAAAAATCTGAATGGCGCAGCCATGAGTTAATCGGTTTCTGGGCCCTTCGCCTGACTTTGGTCCTGGTTCTATTCATCCTGGGCATTATAGTGTTTGATATTGTTTCCAAGGGTGCCGGGGTAATTAACTGGGAGTTCTTAACCCAACCACCGCGGGTCGGTATGACTGAAGGCGGCATATTCCCGGCCATAGTAGGTACCTTTTATGTCACTCTGATTACAATTGCCTTTGCCGTGCCTTTAGGTGTTGGAGCGGCAATATATTTAAATGAATACGCAGTGCAGGGTAAATTTACCCGCCTGGTGCGCATGTCTGTGCGAAATTTAGCCGGAGTGCCTTCGATCGTATTCGGGCTTTTCGGTATGGCTGTTTTTGTTAAAATATTCGGTTTCGGCCCATCCCTGATTGCTGCCGGCTTTACCCTGGGTCTTCTGACCCTGCCGGTTACAGTTACTGCGTCAGAAGAAGCTTTAAGAACAGTACCCAGGGCTTACCGTGAAGGTTCTTTTGCTTTGGGGGCAACCCGCTGGCAGGTGGTCAGGACAGTGGTGCTGCCGCGGGCAATACCCGGAATCCTTACCGGCACTATTCTTGGATTGGCCCGGGCTGCAGGAGAAACCGCTCCAATCCTGGCAACGGGAGCCGCCTTTTTCCTGCCTCACCTGCCCGATTCAATCAGGAGCCAGTTTATGGCCCTGCCATACCATCTATTTATCATGTCGACCCAGCACCACGCCATATCCCAGGTTCGTCCCATTGCCTACGGCACAGCATTGGTCTTGTTGGCTTTGGTTTGCCTGCTTAACCTGGCAGCGGTGCTTCTGCGCAAGCGTTATCGCGACAGGGTGGCTAAAGGGCTTTAATGAGATAAGGATATTGCCAGTTTAACGTTTGTTTTTCCGGCTAACTGAAATTCCAGTCTCTGACATCTAAAATGAGGGGAGTGTTTAAAGTTCCCGGCCGGGGAACTTGATAAAAATGCTAAAGACAAATAGTGATGTAACGCTTGAAAAAACCGTGGTTCAGGAAGCCTCCAAACCTGAACCGGGCATAGCAAAAAGTGCTGTTGATAATGAATACTGCGAAGTAAAAGTTGAAAACCTGAACTTCTTCTATGGTTCAGTTCAGGCCTTGTTTAATGTTTCAGTTAAGGTGCAGGAAAAAGGAGTTGCTGCATTAATTGGTCCTTCCGGGTGTGGAAAATCAACCTTCCTCAGGGTTCTCAACCGCATGAACGATTTGATCCCGGGAACCAGGCTCGAGGGTAAAGTATCAATTCATGGTGAAAATATCTATGCCCCAAATACAGATGTAGTTAACCTCAGGAAAAAAGTGGGCATGGTTTTCCAGCATCCCAATCCATTTCCGAAAAGCATTTTTGATAATATTGCTTACGGTCCGCGCATAGATGGTCTTAAAGATAAAACTTTGTTAAGAGAAATTGTGGAAACCAGCCTTAAAGGTGCTGCTCTCTGGGATGAAGTTAAGGACCGCTTAAATGAACCGGCCTTAGCTCTTTCCGGTGGCCAGCAGCAACGGCTATGTATCGCCCGGGCCCTGGCCGTTAAACCGCGGATCCTTCTAATGGATGAACCGACCTCGGCTATTGACCCGATAGCAACCCAGCGAATAGAAGATTTAATCAGGGATCTTTGCACCGACTATACTATCATTATTGTTACTCACAATATGCAGCAGGCAGCAAGAATATCAGATTACACCGGGTTTTTCCTGCAGGGTGAGATGATCGAATGGGGTAAGACTTCCGGTTTATTTACCAACCCTGAAGATCAAAGAACTGAAGATTATATTACCGGCCGGTTTGGTTAATCTGCAATTTTACTTAAAGGAGAGGTTCAGAAATGAGCAGTCCAGAACATGCGACAGAACGCAAAGTGGTTTATGAAGAAAAAATGAAACACCTGCAGGATAAACTGCAGCAGATGGGCAGCCTGGTCGAGGAATCAATTGCCCGGTCAATCGAAGCTTTGAAAAATCAGGATCTTGAATTGGCACAGGCAGTTATTACGGCCGATGATACAATAGATAATCTTGAACAGGAGATAGAAGAAAAATGCCTGGAAGTTATTGCTCCCCAGCAGCCGATGGCCAGGGATCTGCGCAGGGTTGCCACCTTATTTAAAATGATTAATGACCTGGAACGAATGGCAGATTATGCGACCAGCATTGCCAAGATAACCCTGCGTATTGCAGATGAGCCCCTCATCAAGCCACTAGTTGATATCCCCAGAATGGCAGTGCTAAGCCAAAAGATGGTCAAAGAATCGCTTGATGCTTATGTTCGTGAAGATGTTGACCTGGCAGTTTCCGTGGGAGCAGATGATGATGAGGTGGATAAACTTTTCGGCCAGATATTCAGGGAACTGCTGACAATCATGATGGAAAACCCGAAAACAATAACCCAGGCTACCCATTTGTTATTTGTTGGACGCTGGCTGGAACGTATTGG
>PXFD01000118.1 GCA_003564505.1 Syntrophomonadaceae bacterium | reverse complement strand
TCATATATGGTATAATCATAGCATAAACCTCGTTTTGCAGAACTTAAATTGGTAGTTTAAAAGCTGCTAGCTGTCTCATATGCAAAAGGGGGTTGTTTTGTATAAATTTTGCTTTTTAAAAGGGAGGCTAAAAGCGGGTGGTAGAAAAAAAAATTCCACTGGATCATAAAACAGCACAGCCCGCGCCGGATATAAATAGAAAGCCGGGAAGAATCGGAACTATCATTAAAACTTTATTTGCATTTTTATTTACACTTTTCCTGGTGGGCAGTGGCGCTGCTGCAGCAGTTGTTGTGAATTATATTAATGAAGCTCCGCCTTTTGATATTGCCAGGCTGGCCACAGTTGAGACATCTTATATTTACGATCGTGAAGGCAATGAAATTACTGCCCTGCATGAAGAGCAAAACCGGATCGTTGTAAACCTGGAGGATGTACCTGTTCATGTCCGCCAGGCTTTTATTGCTATTGAAGATGAGCGGTTTTACGATCATTTTGGCTTTGATGTAACCGGAAGCATCCGTGCTGCCTATGCTAACTTTCAGGCTGGCGCAATTATCCAGGGAGGCAGTACTATTACTCAGCAGCTTGCTCAGAATGCCTTTCTGACAACAGAAACTACATATAGGCGTAAAATCCAGGAAATATGGCTGGCTCTGCAGCTCGAGCAAAGCTATGGTAAAGAAGAAATTCTCGAGTTTTATCTTAACCGCATTTATTTTGGCAATGGTGCTTACGGGGTGGAGGCAGCGTCACAAACATATTTTGGTAAAAGTGTAGATGCTTTAAATGTTTCCGAAGCGGCAATACTGGCCGGGTCAGTTCATTCTCCCAATCATTATAACCCCATTGACAATGAAGCCCAGGCAAAGGCAAGAATGGAAATTGTTCTATCCACCATGAAACGCCTGGAATATATAACAGAGCAGCAGTATGATATGGCCCTTCGGCAGGAACACCAATTTGCCGAGCCAAAAGACCCTGAATATCCCTACCCTCACTTTGTTGATTACGTGGTTCATGAAGAATTAATCCGCATTTTAAGTGCTATTCCCTCAATCGGCTCAAGAGAGGAAGCTTATCGTGCTATTTATACCGGTGGTTTGCGCATTTATACTACTCTAGACCCACCCATGCAGGTTCATGTCGAGGAGGTCCTGTCGAGAAGCGATCTTTACCCAACTACCATTCTCGTCAATATGCCTCGTGCTAAAGAAGTTATCGCCGGGTTGCCCCCGGGGCGTGATTTGACCCGGGCGGAGCTGGAAGAGTTGTTTGACGAAGAAGAGGGCATCCCCCAACCGCAGGCAGCCATAGTATTAGCTGATCCCAATACAGGCAAGATTAGCGCCCTGGGTGGCGGCCGAGACTACCAGAAAAAGAAAGATGAAGTATTAAGGTTCAACACACTCAGGCAGCCAGGCTCAGCTATAAAGCCGATCATAACTTATGCGCCTGCCTTTGAAGAGGGGACTCTTCCCGGGGCCAGTTCAACCCTGGATGACTCACCTTTTAGTGGACCGCAGGGTTGGTCGCCCAAAAACTTTGACAACCGTTTTCGCGGTATGATTGCGGCCCGTGAAGCCCTTTATTATTCCTATAATGTGCCGGCAGTACGCGCTTTTCAGGATCTCGGCACTCGTGTCGGAGTAGGCTACGCTGAAAGAATGGGGATTTCAACTATCGGAGAGGCAGAAATAGACAACCTGGCTTTAACCCTGGGCGGTTTCACTTACGGGGTAACTGCGATTGATATGGCCCAGGCTTATAGCGTCCTGGCCAATGAAGGAATCCGGGTCGACCTTTACACTGTAGAAAGGATTGAAGACCGGCACGGAGCAATATTATTTGAGCAAACCCTGAACCCCAGGCAGGTTATCAGCCCCCAGGCGGCTTTTCTTGTTAATGATATTCTGCAGGATTTTGTTACTAAGTACCTGGGGAGAGCCCTGCAGATTGACCGTCCTGTTGCAGCTAAAACAGGGACAACCGAAAACTGGAAAGATGTTTACCTTGTTGCCTATACCCCAAACCTGGTTGCTTCGTTCTGGATGGGCTATGATGAGCCCAAAATGGGTGGTATACAGCAGGGCTGGCGATATTCCACAGCTTTTCTGCGCGAAGTGTTCCTCGAAGCTTTTCAGGATCTGGAGATCAGGGACTTTAACCGGCCTGGTGGTATTGTCAGAATAGAAGTTTGCACAAAATCCGGTCTGCGTCCTATTGAAGGCTGTATGGCAGAAGGTACCGTGCGCTATGACTATTTCATGGAAAAATATCTACCGCGCTGGACTTGTGATATTCATGATGATTATGAGCCGGACGAAGAAGATGAAAATGGTGAAGATCCGGAAAATGGCGATCCTGAAGAACCCGGTAACGGAGATGATGATCCGGATCAAAATGGAGATGAAGATCAGCCTCCAGGTGATGATGAAAACGGGGATGAGAATGGAGAAGATCCTCCGCCTGATAACGGGGAAGATCCCCCGCCGGATAACAATGATCAGCCCGGTGAAGGGGAAAATGGACAGGGTGGCGGTGGCGATGATGAACAGCCACCACGCTGGTGGGAAGAATTCTCTAATTAAAATAATAATCAGCAGCAAACATAGATCTAAAGGTATAGTTCCAACTTTAGCGAATAACTAATAAAACACTTACAGGGAGGTGAGGTAATGGACGATACAAGACCGGTAGCAATGCAGGCGCCTAACAACACACTGGGTACGGTAGCCCTGGTTTGCGGGATACTGGGTGTTCTTCTATTTTTCTGCTGTCCATATTTGTCAGTAGTTTTGGGCCTGGTAGCCCTGGTTTGCGGAATCCTGGCCAACCAGCAAAATCAAAGATATGCCCTTGCAGGGATTATTTTGGGGATAGCTGCTTTGGCCCTCGGCATTATCTTTGCCATTATCGGGCAGCTATTTTTTACGGAATTTATTCATATGATTCAACAGGAAATGATTTATTAAAGGGAATGAAAATTAATGGCAAGGCCGGCAACAAGGCTGTGGTTTGAGCGCGGCCTGCTCATATCAGCTTTAGCGGTTATGATTGTGGTTTATTTTTATGTTACAAACAGTAATCTGCGTGAGCTGGTAACTCCTCATGATTGTTTTTTTAGTCAGGCCACCGGCCTGCTTTGCCCTGCCTGCGGGGGCACACGGGCCATGATTTATCTTTTAAAGGGGCAAATATTGCTAGCAATAAGAAGTAATTTTCTGGCAGTAACAACCTTGCCCCTGATTCTCTATGGTTTCTACTTTGCATTTCGCCTTGCCTTTGAAAAAAGATTTACTTCTGCTGACATCTATATTTCTCCCTTCTGGATCTGGTCATACTTCGTTTTTGTCCTTCTTTTCTGGTTTG
>PXFD01000106.1 GCA_003564505.1 Syntrophomonadaceae bacterium | reverse complement strand
AAGCTGGCAGCAAAAAAGAAACTATTATTGAAGTAGATGAAAGTTATCTTGATAGGGAAGGGCTACCTGCTGCTCATAGCGGCGGATTCAAGGCCTGGCTTCCGGTTATATACGGGTGCGATAATTATTGCTCATACTGCATCGTTCCCTATGTACGTGGTCGGGAACGCAGCAGGGCCATGACCGATATTATTGCAGAAGCAGGCGAACTGGCCTCCCAGGGATATGTCGAGCTAACTCTTCTTGGCCAGAATGTCAATTCCTATGGACAGGATTTACCGGGTCAGTTCACTTTTGCCCGGTTGCTGAGAGAATTAAACCAGGTAGAAGGCCTGGAAAGAATCCGTTTTATGACATCACACCCCAAGGATCTTTCCACCGATCTCATTGAAACTGTAAAAAATGGGGAAAAAATATGCGAGCATTTTCACCTGCCGGTCCAGTCCGGCAGTAACCGAATTCTTAAAGCTATGAATCGCCGTTATACCCGAGAGCATTACCTGGACCTGGTTGGTACGATCAAGGAAAGCATTCCCGGCGTTGCACTTACTTCTGACATAATCGTGGGTTTCCCGGGAGAAGGTGAGGAGGACTTCCTTTCCACCGTTGATCTGCTTGAAAAGGCCAGGTTTGACAATGCCTTTTCTTTTCTCTACTCGCCGCGGAAAAACACTGCTGCCAGTGAGTTAACAGATAACCTGACACACCGAGAAAAAGAAAATCGCTTACAGCGGCTAAACCAGGTGCAGCACAGGATAAGTAAGGAAATAAATGAAGACCTTGCCGGGAAGTCTGTAGAACTTTTAGTGGAGGGCGAGAGTAAAGGCAAACCAGAAATACAAAGCGGCAGGACCAGGACCAATAAGCTGGTGCATTTCAAAAGCAACAAAGATCTGACCGGAAAACTGGTCCGGGTGAAAATCACCGAAGTCCGCACCTGGAACCTGGTTGGTGAAATAGATAATAATCTAAACAATGATAAAGTTACTCACATTATTTAACACGGGTCCTTTTGTCCACATTAAAGATAGCTTATAATAAATATGAAATATAGTCACATTAAGTTAAGCGAGGAACCTGATTTGTCAAAAGCCAGCCCAATGATGGAACAATATAAGTCAATTAAAGCCCGGCATCCTGATAAACTGCTGCTGTTCCAGGTTGGCGACTTTTACGAACTTTTTTATGAAGACGCTGAATTGGCCGCAAAAGAGATGGAAATTGCCCTGACATCTCGGGACGGCGGCAGCGATAATCCTATACCCCTGGCCGGAGTTCCGATTCATTCTGCAGAAAATTACCTGAATAGACTGTTGTCTAAAGGATATAAAATAGTTGTTTGTGACCAGGTAGAGCAGGCTTCGCAGGCAAAAAAGCTTGTTCGCCGAGAAATTACCAGAATTCTTACACCGGGCACAATAACTGACCAGGAAATGCTTGAAGAAAGCCGCAATAATTACCTGACCGTTGTAATAGCAGAAAGTAACAATTATTACGGCCTGGCTGTTGTAGATGTTTCAACAGGGGATTTTAAGGTAACCGAAAATAAAAGTGAAGCAGCCTGGGATTTTATTGCCGATGAACTGCGCCGGCTACAGCCTGCGGAAGTGCTTTGCAATACGGAAGATCTCGAAATGCGCTGCCGCAAACAGGTTGATGTTAACAAGAGCAGCCTGGTTGAAACACTGACAAATATCCCGGATCATAATGAAACCGTAGCATTAATTACAGAACAGTGGAACAGGGACACCTGGCAGAAACTTGATTTAGACAGGTACCCCCTGGCAGCGAAATGCGCCGCTGCCGCCCTGACATACCTGGGATTGCTGCAGCAGCTTCCTCCGGATGGCAAGCATTTCCATGAGCTGGAACTGTATTTCAACTATAAAAATATGATTATTGATAGTATTACCAGCCGTAACCTCGAGCTGACCCAATCGATCAGGGATGGCAGCAGGCAGGGCAGCTTACTGGCCTTGATTGACCGCTGCATGACAGGAATGGGCAAAAGGCTGCTGCGCCGCTGGGTTGAACAACCCTTAGTGGAGCAAGGTAAAATTGAAGCCCGCCTGGATGCCCTGTCGGAATTGCAAAATAAGCCCCTGTTAAGAAGGGACTTACGTAAAAAACTGCAGGATATTTTCGACCTGGAACGTTTTTGCAGCAGGCTTTCCTATCAACGTGTAAATGCCCGCGATCTAGTAGCCCTAAAAAATACCCTTCGCCAGCTGGATCCTGTAAAAGAAATAACGCTCAACTGTGATTCTGACCTATTAAAAGAGGTCGCCGTCCAAATGCCCTCTTTTGATGAACTAATTGCCCGGATAGAAAAAGCCCTGGTTGAAGATCCTCCTCTTTCCCTGAAAGAGGGAGGGCTGTTTAAAACCGGCTATAACCAGGAAGTCGATAGCTTGAAAACCACAGCCAACGAAGGAAACACCCTGCTGTTAGATTTCGAGCAAAAAGAGCGCGCCCGCACGGGAATAAAATCTCTACGGGTTGGTTACAACCGCAACTTTGGCTACTATATTGAAATAACCAAAACTAACCTTGATCTTGCGCCACCCGAATACCATCGCAAGCAAACTCTGATCAATGCAGAACGATTCACCACGGAAGAGCTGAACAGGATGGAGGAACAGATTATCGGTGCCCGTGACAAGCTGGCAGCGTTGGAATACAACCTTTTTGAGGAGCTGCGCGACTTTGTGTCAAACCATACCGGTGAACTGCTGGCAGCGGCTCATGAATTAGCTCGCCTTGACTGCCTGCAGGGTCTGGCAGAAACGGCTAAAATCCATAACTACTGCCGTCCGGTATTCTCAGGTAAAGGCAATATGTCGGTAAAACAAGCCCGTCACCCTGTCGTAGAGCAGCTTGCTTTTGAGAGGTTTGTTCCTAATGACATTACTATTAACCGCGACAGGTACCTGCTGGTAATTACCGGTCCGAATATGGCCGGTAAAAGTACATATATTCGCAGTGCCGCCCTGGTGGCAATAATGGCCCAAATGGGCAGCTTCATCCCGGCTGACAAAGCAGAAGTCCCAATCATTGACCGTATTTTTGCCCGCGTTGGCGCCAGCGATGACTTAAGCAGGGGTCACAGCACTTTCATGGTGGAAATGCAGGAAACTGCTGCGATATTAAGGGAATCTACTCCGGATAGCCTGATCATTCTTGATGAAATAGGGAGGGGGACCAGCACTTATGACGGCATGAGTATCGCCCGTTCTGTCCTGGAGTATATCAGTAAAAAAATTAAAGCAAAAACATTATTTTCAACTCATTATCACGAACTGACCGAACTTGAAGGCGAACTGCCCGGCATTAAGAACTATACGATGGCCGTAAAAGAAAAGGGGAAGGAAGTTATTTTCCTGAGACAAATTATACCCGGCAAAGCAGATAAAAGCTATGGTATCAATGTTGCTCGCCTGGCAGGTGTTCCACTGGAAGTACTGATAAGAGCCGAATCTATACTGACAGAGCTGGAGCTGGCTGCATCAAGTGCAGCGGAGCAGCAGCTGTCCCTGCTGCCGATGGTTTCAGAGCCGGTGTCAAACCATGAAGCTGAATTGGCTGTGATTGAAGAGCTGAAAAATGTTGATTTAAATCGCATAACCCCGCTCGAATCCATACAGAAATTGTATGACCTGCAAAATCAGCTGCAGGAAATAGATACAGCGGTCGATAAGGAATAGTTATATTATGAAAATTAAAGTTCTCGACAAAATTATTGCCGAACAGATCGCAGCCGGCGAAGTTATAGAAAACCCGGCTTCGGTGGTAAAGGAGCTTGCGGAAAATGCCATTGATGCCGGCGCAACCAGGATAGAAGTAGAGCTTGAAGAGGGTGGGAAAAAACTAATTGCCGTCACCGACAATGGCTGTGGTATCATTAACTCGGAGTTACCCCTGGCTTTTCAAAGATTCGCAACAAGCAAGCTCTCCGTCCTGGAAGATCTCGATCGCCTTTCAAGCCTGGGCTTCAGGGGAGAGGCACTACCCAGCATCGCTGCTGTTTCCAGGGTCAAGCTTATTACCAGGCCAGTAGGATATCTTGCTGCTTCAGGTATTGCCATTGAAGGCGGGGAAATTATCAGCCATGACGAAACCGGGGCGCCACCCGGCACCAGGGTTGAAGTAAAGAACCTCTTTTTTAATACACCGGGCAGGCTGAAGTTCTTGCGTGCTGCCAGCGTTGAATCAACCAGGGTCAGCACTCTGCTATCAGAATTGTCCCTTGCCCGCCCTGATATTGCCTTCAGCTTGAAAAGTGGAAAAAGAAACCTTTTTAGTTCACCCGGCGATGGAATACTTCTGCATGCAATCGCTTCACTATACGGGCGGGATACAGCTGAAGCCATGATTGAACTTAGTCGGAAGGATCAGTCCAGCGGAATTAGCCTGGCTGGATATACATCCAGCCCATATCTTACAAGATCATCGCGGCGTTGGATAACATTAATAGTTAACGGACGCCTGGTTAAGAACGCGATGATTTTAAATGCCCTTGAGAGAGCTTACGGAGATCTTCTACCGGGCCGACGCCATCCGCTTGCAATCTTGCTTTTAAAAGTTCCCCCGCACTTACTGGATGTTAATGTTCACCCTGCCAAGATAGAAATACGTTTTCAGGACCCGGAAAATATAAAAAGCATAGTATACAGGACTGTAAAATTGGCTCTTCAACAGAATCGGAATCTTCCTGAATGGCCGGAGCAAAACACTTCTCAAAAATATAACACTTCCTACTCTGCAGAAAAGAAAGCTTTATATAAAGAAGAGCAGCAGGCAGACCGCCAGATGCATTTTAACAGGCAGGAATATCACAGAAATGTTGAAAATATAAAGCATTTCCAAAGTCAGCCTGACCAAATAGCTGAGGGACAGTCACCGGAAAGCGGTAATGACTACCGTTTAATCGGGCAATACCTGCAAAGCTACCTCCTGGTAGAGAAAGGAGAGGATCTGCTTCTAATTGATCAGCATGCCGCTCATGAAAGAATACATTACCACCGGTTATCACAAACCGAGCCGGTTTTGCAAAAGAAAGAAAGTGTACAGCTAACTCTACCCGAGACCATTAGTACACCTTCAGCCTGGCGAGGCAAAATACCTGAACTGCTTCCTGTACTTAACAAGTTTGGTTTTGACCTTGAACCACTTGGTGAGGATAGCTATGTATTGAGAGCAGTTCCCTTCATGATTCGCGGTCAGACTGATCGGGCCCGTATTTATGATCTGCTGGAAACCCTTGTTGAAGAAAATTTTGACACAGAAAGCAGTCAAAATGATATAATTCTCAAGACAATAGCCTGCCACCGCTCTGTGAAGGCTAAACAGCCCCTCAGCAGGGATGAAATGAGCCAACTTCTTGACGAATGGGTAAATACACCGCTGGCTGAATACTGCCCGCATGGTCGCCCAACCGTCCTTCGCTTTAACCGCAACCAGTTAGAAAAAGGTTTCCATCGCAAGGGGAATGCCGGAAATGAATGATAACAACAGCAATGAGTTAATACCCCTGATTATCCTGGCCGGACCAACCGCTGTAGGGAAAACCTCTGTAGCACTGGAATTAGCCTATTTGCTAAAAACAGACATTATCAGTGCTGATTCAGCCCAGGTTTACCGGGGGCTGGATATCGGAACTGCTAAACCAACTGTGCAAGAACAGGAAAAAGCCAGGCATCACCTGATAGACCTGGTTAACCCCGATCAAAATTACAGCGCTGCTGACTACCAGAAAGATGCCGACCGGGTTATTATGCACTTATGGCAGCAAAATAAACTACCATTTATGGTAGGAGGCACTGGACTTTATATTAAAGCTGTAACCGATCGCTTCGCTTTCGGGCCGAAAGGTGCCGACCAGGAGCTGAGAGATAAGTTTATAAAGCAATGTGATGAGGATGGCCTGGATCGGCTTTATGAAAAATTAAGTACAGTAGACCCTGAAGCTGCTTCCAAAATTCATCCCAATGACCGGAAAAGAATTATCAGGGCCCTGGAAGTATATACCCTGGAAGGAAAACAGATTTCCGGGCAGGTCAGTGAAACAAAAACTAATATTTCACCTTACCGGCTCTTTTATCATGGTCTGACCATGGACCGTGATCAGTTATATAACAGGATTGATAGAAGAGTTGACCTGATGATTGAAGAAGGCTTTCTTGAGGAAGTACGAAGTTTGATAGAAAAAGGCTACAGCCTAAACAGCCCGGGCATGCAAATTCTCGGTTACCGCCAGCTGGCAGAATACCTTGAAGGCAACATTTCTTTTAATGCTGCAGTCCAGGAAATTAAGAAACAAACGCGTAACCTGGCCAAAAGACAGCTGACCTGGTTTCGCCGGGAAGAGGCTATAGAATGGTATGAAATCAATAATCAATCAACTTTTTCCGATATTGCAGAAAATATTTACTCTAAAGTGAAGGATATATGCACCTGACGGGCGAATAATACATTTTGAAAGCAACAGAAACGAAGGGAGCCAGATATATGAAAGGCGCAATTAATTTACAGGATACTTTTCTTAACCAGGCTCGCAAAGAAAACATGCTTACCACTGTTTTTCTGATCAATGGTTATCAAATCAAGGGGGTTGTTCGCAGCTTTGATAATTTCACCCTGCTGCTGGAAGTGGAAGGCAAACAGCAGCTGGTTTACAAGCATGCTGTATCAACAATTATACCAATGCGCAACATCAGTTTAAGAACAATGAATGGGGACAGTGACGAAGAGGAAAAACCTGAAGGAGATGCCGAGTAACAGTTTGCAAAAATAAACTGCAAAAAAGGCACTCCTTGAGAGTGTCTTTTTTATTAAAATATTTAGCAAAGGTAGTGTTTAATGATCAAAAGAGAAAGAGCAATCCTGGTTGGACTCGATACCGGACGGGATAATGAAGATACGGAACATTCAATGGCAGAGCTGACCCTGCTTGCTGATACAGCCGGGGCTGAAGCGGTAGAACAAATTATTCAAAAAAGAGATACACCCGACCGTGCTTACTATATCGGCAGAGGCAAGGTAGATGAATTAACTGCCCTTGTTAACATGATAGATGCCGATATGGTTATCTTTAACGAAGAATTATCGCCCTCGCAAATCCGTAATCTCGATAATTCGCTGGGTGTAAAGGTAATTGACCGGACAGCCCTGATTCTTGATATTTTTGCCCGCCGGGCCCTGTCACGCGAAGGAAAGCTCCAGGTTGAGCTGGCCCAAATGCAGTATCTCCTGCCGCGACTGATCGGACTGGGAAACCAGCTTTCCCGCCTTGGAGGGGGAATCGGCACAAGGGGACCAGGTGAAACCCAGCTTGAAGTAGACAGAAGGGTGATCCGACGCAGGATCAGCGACTTAAAAAAAGAGATTGTCGAATTGCGTAAACAGCGCTCCCTGCACCGTGAAAGACGAAAACGTAACCGCTTTAATGTAATAAGCCTTGTTGGATATACCAATGCAGGCAAATCAACCCTGCTCAACACCCTGACCGGTTCTGATTTGTACACTGAAGATAAGCTTTTTGCGACCCTGGACCCCATGGTCAGGAGAGGAACTGTAAACAGCAGCAGGGAAGTCTTATTTACCGATACCGTAGGTTTTATAGAACAGCTGCCCCGGCAGCTGGTAACGGCTTTCCAGGCAACACTGGAAGAAATATCTGTCGCCGATTTGCTGCTGCATGTCGTTGACATTAATCATCCGGATCACCTGAATCAGATCAAGGTAGTTCGGGAACATTTGTCAAAAATAGACCCGGATTACAGCCGACGTGAACTGCTGGCCTTTAATAAAGTGGATCTTCCGGAAGAAGAATCAAGCAGGGCATACCTGGAACGCGAATTTCCCCAGGCCTCGTTCATCTCTGCAATAACAGGAGAGGGAGTGGAGGATCTAAAAGAGAAAATCGCTGCAAACATAATAAAGCAGCGATATCGCATAAAAATTCACCTTCCTTACAGCGAAGGAAAGCTTCTGTCAGAGATCCAGGAGCGGGGAGATATAGAAAGTGCCGATTACAGGTCAAATCAGATCATAATAAATGCTGTCGTCGATAAAGACCTTGCTGACCGGTTAAACCCATTTATTTCTAATGATAAATCATCTTAACAGTGATTAAAACTTTCGGAATAAGCCGACCACTTTACCTAAAATTTTTATTTCATTCACTACAATAGGTTTATAAGCATCGTTTTCCGGTTGAAGCCGGAAATGTCCATTTTCACGGTAGAAACGTTTGATTGTTGCTTCATCTTCCATTAAGGCAGCGACAATTTCACCGTTATCGGCGGTATCCTGCTGCCTGATAATAACATAATCACCATCATTGATACCTGCATTAATCATGCTTTCACCTGATACCTGGAGAACAAAGCAGTCGTCTTCTCCGGTTGTTAGGTGATCAGGGACGGGAAAATAACCATCACGGTTTTCTGCTGCTAAAATGGGCTGACCGGCAGTTATTTTGCCAATCAGAGGGGCAAAAGAGCAGGTCATTTCCGTCTCACCGTAAGCATTCCTGAGGAGTTTAATAGCCCTGGGTTTGGTTGCTTCCCTGGAAATGTAGCCTTTATCCTGGAGAATATCAAGGTAACCATGAACAGTTGCGGTTGAGCGAATATTCAGGGCTTTACATATTTCCCTGACCGATGGAGGATAATTCCACTTCGATACTTCATGCTCAATAAAATCAAGGACCCTTTTCTGCTTCTCCGTTAACGGCTCCAAACTATCACCCCATTGTATTAAATTTATTGATAATTATAACATGTATTTAATAAAATATAAACTCCTGTTTGTATAAAAAACCGGGAATATAAAAATGGTCCCGGTTTTTACTGCAGATAGGCCCTATTGGCTTTATTAAATACTCTTTTCCCAGTAACCGTTCAATTTGAGCAGCTTATTCAGACCATCAAGGTAAGCTTTGACACTGGCTTCAATAATATCCGTACTTGTACCGCGACCAGTTATAGTCCTGTCCTGGTAAGACATTTCCACCTTGACCTCACCAAGTGCATCGCGTCCCTGGGTTACAGCATTAAGACGGTAATTGTCAAGGCCGATGTTGAGTCCGGTGATTTTATTAATAGCATTGTAAGCGGCATCAATCGGACCGGCACCAACAGCAACTTCTTCGCTGATGCTATCATCATCCTTTTTTAGCCTGATAATTGCTGCAGGAACACTGGTACTTCCGCTGATAGTTTGCAAGTAATCAAGCTTGTAACGGGGTTCGGTAAAGGAAAGATGATCCAAAACCAGCGCCTCAAGGTCTTCCGGGTAAACTTCTTTCTTTTTATCGGCCAGGTCAACAAAATAACCATATATTTTTTCAAGCTGTTCACTTGTGAGTGAAAAGTTCAATTTATTTAGCTGGTTCATAACTGCAGCCCTGCCGCTCCTGGCAGTGAGGCACATCTGGGCAGCTTTTCCACCGATAAGCTCAGCATCAATTATTTCATAAGTTTCCTTATTCTTCAGGATACCATCCTGGTGAATGCCGGATGAATGGGAAAAGGCATTAAGCCCCACAACGGCTTTATTTACAGGCACGGAAATACTGGTTAATTTGCTGACCAGGCGGCTTGTTCTGTAAATCTCGCTAAAATTTAAATCTGTATAATAGGAGAAATAATTTTGCCTGATCCGCAGGGCTACGGCAATCTCTTCCAGCGCTGCATTACCGGCTCTTTCACCAATACCATTTATATTACACTCAATCTGCCTGGCGCCGTTTTTCACCGCTTCCAGGGAATTTGCCACGGCAAGGCCCAGATCATCATGACAGTGAACACTGAGAATTACTTTATCCATACCCGGAACTTTTTCTTTCAGCCTTCTGATCATTGCTCCAAACTCTTCCGGAACAGCATACCCTACGGTATCGGGGATGTTAATGGTGGTAGCCCCGGCCTTAATCACAGCTTCAAGGATTTCGTATAAGTATTCTTCACGGGCCCTGGTAGCGTCTTCAGGTGAATATTCGATATCACTGGTAAAGCGACTTGCATATTTTACTGCCTCAACTCCCTGTTCAAGCAGCAGCTGTGGGTCTTTTTTTAATTTATGCTGCATATGAATGTCTGATGCACCAAGGAATACATGCAGCCTCGGTCTTTCAGCTTCTCTTACGGCTTCCCAGGCGGCATCAATATCTCCCTTGACAGCCCTGGCCAGGCCGCAAATTACAGGCCCTTTAACCTCCCTGGCGATATTTTGCACAGCAAGCTTTTCCCCGGGAGATGAAACAGGAAACCCGGCCTCAATTATATCAACTCCCAATCGAGCCAGTTGACGGGCCACTTCAAGCTTTTCTTCGTAACTTAAGCGAGCACCGGGTGTTTGTTCACCATCCCTTAAGGTGCTGTCAAATAAATAAACTTTCTCTCCATTTACTGGGCTGCTCATTTTAACTCACTCCGTTCCGTAATCTCTCATTTATCCAAGTGGTTCAAATAAAATCTTTCTGTATAAACAAAAACCCCCGCCTAAGAGACGGAAGTTTATACCCGTGGTACCACTCTTCTTGACGGCATAACTTCTACCGTCCACTCTTTACAATAACGGAAGTCTCCGGCCAGGCCTAATTTTAACTCTTACAAGCTAATTTCGGTTGGCGGCTCATGGATGAGTTCGCAGTTATTAGCATACTGCCTTTCACCATATGACAGCTCTCTGTAATGAATTTACCTGCTACTAATTCCAATCATTGCCATATCATATACTGATTTTTTATAAGGTTAACCAATAAGCTGATACTTGTCAAGCATTTTTCAATAAATCTCGTAAATACTTGACAAATGTTAATTTATCACTCAGAATATAAATATAATTCTGTCTAAATTATTTTAATACCGTAAAGTCCTTAAAGCGGTATTTAGCAGGGGAGGGAGACATGAGCTCTTCCAGGCGCGAAATCTCAATTCTGGACAGCTATGAGCAGATTGCCCTACTAAAACAGCCCAACCCAAGGGCTCCTACGGGCTTGCGAAACCTCTGCATAATCAGCCTGATGCTAAAAATTGGCTTGAGGGTAAATGAGGCTGTTAATTTAAAGAATAAAGATATTGACTGGGAAGATGGGCGGATTAGGATTTCAGCCAGTGGAGCTGCAAAAGAAAGAATACTTTACCTTGGTAATCCTGAACTATCACTCCTAAAAAAATGGCTAAATCAAAAACCTTCAGATTGTGAATTCTTCTTCTGTACATTAGACGGCAGCAAGCTTCAGGACCGTTATATAAGGGAAATGATTAAACGTCTGGCAAGAAAAGCCGGCCTGGAAAAAGATGTTTATCCTCACTTGCTGCGCCACACATTTGCAGTTGAATTTATCCGGGAAACAGGAGACCTGGCAATGCTCCAGGAAGCACTGGGACACAGGGATTCTGCGGCAACTCAAAACTATACCAAACTTTTGTTCGATAATTATAATTGTTCATATAATAGAGGCAAAGCAGCAAGACGCAGCGGTTTACCATTCCGTATTGGAAATTTTGAAGCCGAACAAACGCAATTCGTGTTTGAACCTGAAAAAGCCAATATGGGCAGCCTGGTACCACAATCCAGCGTAGAAAGAGCAGGACAAAACAGCAGGGAACACTGGGTAAAAGAAGCTAATAATGCGGAGAAAGATATTAAGCCTAAAAAGAAAATTGAAAAAAAGCCTGAGACAGAAAATACAAATGGATTTAAGCTGCGCATTACTGTAGATGAAGGGCCACCGGAACCAAGTGTAAGGATACCAATCCCGTCAATAAAATGCAGCAACTGCAATTATATTTTAAGGTACAAGGGAGACTGCCCTAAGTGCGGTATTTCATTTGAAAAAATTATAAAACATTGGAGGAGTTTCGTATAGGGGAGGGGCTGGTATACGATATAATTATAGCTTAATAACTTCCGATAATACATCTTATGTTAACTAAAATGTATAAAAGTATTTCCTTTAAGACTCCATCAACTGCAATCATCCTGTAACTGCCTGGTTCACCTGCTCTAAGACTCACAGCGTAAAAGTTTCAAACGCGCCTGTTATTTCTTGACCGGCTATTGTTTAATCAATTCATTAATTGCTATAATAGGTTTGCAGATCAAAAAAGATTTTACGGGAGAATATTATTTTGCTTAACTTCTACAGACTGAAATCTAATTCAAGGATATTTAAGTTATACAACTATAGCTGGTTTCTCCTAACCGCAGCTGCAGCTCTCCTTCTTCTAATAAATTCCTGCAGTATACCGGAAAAGAGCAATACTGTACCTGACAGTGATAATACAGACCCTGATCTGGGTGTTGTTGAAGAAACGGCCAAATCTGAGGCCCCTGAAGGGCCTGATAATACCAAAGAGGATGATTACCCTTACCATGGCAAAGAAAACGCACAGGCTGAACCAGAAACTGTACCAAAGGTCGCTCTTTATAACGGCAGCGGCAGCTGGGCAGATAATGTTGATACTTTAGAAGATTTCTTTACCAGCTATGACATAGAATTTGAACTAGTGGACGAGCATATCATTATAGATCCTGACCTGCTTAATAATTATGAAATAATTGTCCTGCCCGGCGGTGGCGCTGCAGACTATCGTTACGAAATTTCCGATCACGACAGTGTCCGCAGCTTTGTCATGGATGGCGGTTTATTTATAGGCTTTTGTGCCGGCGCCTATTACGCTGCCGATATTTTTAACTGGCAGGGCAGCGAATATGATTACCCCCTGGAAATATTTTCCGGTAGCAGTATCGGCCCGCTCAGCGGCCAGGTCGGTTGGGGGGAAAAAGCCCTCTTAAAACTTAACCAGGATCACCCTGCCAACGAAAATTTTGAACATGAACTTGATATTTACTACTTTGACGGCCCTTATTTTATACCGCACGATAGTGATGAAATTTATGCCGGTACAATCGAAATACTGGCCCACTACGATGTAAATAATCAACCTGCTGTAATAGCCGGTCGTTTTGGGGATGGCGGATACCTTCTATTCGGACCCCACCCGGAGATGGACGGGTACGGTAAAGATGAAGGTGCTAACTGGCCATGGCTATACTCCTCCCTCCTCTGGTTTTCAAACTGGTGAGCATAACCATAATGATGATATAATTAAACTATTAACTAACACAGGATGGTGAACTTGATGCGACGCATTTACTTTATAACACTTTTAATCGTAATGGTAACAGCATCTTTTTTTGTTGGAATAACAGCAGGAATCAGCTACCCTCCCGACCAGGTTAAAGATATCAGCATCAACGCGTTGCTTAACTTTACCGGTTCTCCAGACAGCCCCGCCGGAGAGGAAGAAGTTGCAGTGGAACAGGATGAAGGGCCTGAAGAAGAACCGGAGCCTGAACCTGAACCTGAACCCGACTTACGTTCTCTGAGGATGGTGGTAACCGGCAATATTATGGCCCACATTCCACAAATTGAGCAGGCTAAAGTGGAAGAAGACAAGTATGATTTCAGTCCCAGCTTTGAAGTTATCGCCCCCTATCTCCAGGCCGGGGACATTACAGTTGCTGACCTGGAAGGCATGCAGGCCGGCCCTGATATAGTTTCAGCCGGATGGGGTGTCAGCGGTTACACCGGTTTTCCCGAATTCAACGCTCCCGGCGAATTATCCGAAGCCCTTTATGAAGCCGGGGTTAATGTTTTTACCTTCGCCAACAACCATGCTCTCGACCGGGGTTACGACGGCTTGATGGCTACAATAGATCATGTCCGCGATCTCGGCGCGGAAACCATAGGAACCTATAAAAGCTGGGAAGAACGAAATACACCGCTGATCCTTGACAAAAATGGCATCAAGGTAGCCCTGATCGGTTATACCTACGGAACTAACGGTATACCTGTTCCTGATGGTCATGAGTACTGCGTTAACCTTGTTCCTGACTTCTACGACATTGATCCTATAATTGAGGATATTAACACAGCCCGTGATAATGGTGCAGATTTGGTTGCAGTTTTTCCTCACTGGGGTGGTGAGCACCACCATGAACCACAACCACAGCGACTGCGCCAGGTTGCAGAAGAGCTGGCAGCAGCCGGGGCAGACCTGGTTATTGGCGGCCACCCCAAGTATGTTCAGCCGATCGAATGGTTTTTCCATGAAGAAAACGGTAATGAAAGGCCTACACTGGCTATTTACTCGCAGGGCAACTTTATTTCAAACCAGAGCGAAGCGGCAAACAACACTCCCTTCGTGGAATATGGACTGCTCCTTGATGTTGAACTAACAAAAAATTATGACACTGGAGAAGCCTGGATTAGCGATATAGGCTATGAAATTACCTGGGTACACCGTGAATGGCGGCACCGGGTTTTACCCCTGTCAGATGTTTTTGCCGCATCTCCTGAAAATTACAACCTGTCTGAAGCCCAGGTAGAGCGCATGAAAGGCATATACGATACAACAGTAGAAGTAGTTGAAAGGTATGGCCACCCGGAAGGTAAAGCAAGAGCTATGGCTATTGCCGAAGAACTCTATAACAAGGCATACGAGGAGGGTT
>PXFD01000203.1 GCA_003564505.1 Syntrophomonadaceae bacterium | reverse complement strand
GTTATGGTATGCTCAGGCCGGATGTGGTTCTTTTTGGAGATCCCATGCCGACTTTCTTTTTTGAGCTGCAGCATAAAATCCAGATGGAGTGTGATTTTATGCTGGTGGTAGGCAGCAGCCTGGTGGTTTACCCGGTAGCAGACTTGCCCAGGTTGACCAGGAATATGGCGATTATTAACAATCAACCTACTGATTATGATCCAAGAGCCGAAGTTGTGATACGGGAAGATATCAGTAAAACTCTTACAGATCTGAAAAGAGAACTGGAAACTGCCTGATATGTATAACCGCTTTAAAAGCTTTAAACGGAGGTAGCCCCTGTGAATATCAGAAAGTGGTTTTATCCTGTATTGGTTGCAATAATATTCCTGGTCGGAGTGGTGCTAATTTATACATCAGGCCGGATTGAATTGGATCCGTACAGCCTCATTTTAACCCTGATAGTTGCCGGTGTGGCGCTTTACTTTTATATTTTTCTTAGCCGGAATCAGGAGTAAAAATAATGATTAAAATATAATTACAGATGAGTTGGTGAAAAGTGCAGTATCAATTAAACCCGCTTTTAAAAGTTGAAGATGTTGCTGCATTAAGGATAAAGGTAGGTTGGGATTCCAGGGAAAAAAAGCTAAAATGCATTCTGGGCAAGACTTACTTGTCTGCAGCCTGCTTTGATAATTCCAGGTTAGTAGGTATGATAGATGTCATCAGTGATGGTGTGGACGACGCTTTAATCCGTAACCTAATGGTTGATCCGGATTACCATCGTGAAGGTGTTGCTTTGAAACTTTTGGAAATGGTTAAATGCCAGCTCAAAGCTGACCGCATAAAAACGGTAAATGTTTTGTTTGAACCTGATTTAAAAGAGCTGTATATAAAAGCCGGATTTAAGGTTGTCTGCGGCGGTATTATTGATAATGAAAAAGAAGGGTTTTGATTTAAAAATGAAAGTTGCTTTTTTCCTCACTCCAAAAAGTGAAGTGATTTGCTTAACCCCCAAAACTACGATGCGCCAGGCACTTGAAAGAATGGAAAGGCAGAGTTTTGCAGCGGTACCATTGGTAGATGATAAAGGTTGCTATGCCGGGACTATCACTGAAGGCGACCTGTTGTGGAAGCTGAAAAACACACCCAATCTTGATTTAAACGGTATGGAAAAGATAACGCTGAAAGATATTACTCAACATGCCACCAATAAACCTGTCCGTATTGACTCACGTATTGTAGATCTTTTATCTCTGGCCAGCCATCAGAACTTTGTTCCTGTTGTAGATGACCAGGGTATTTTTATCGGTATCGTCAGACGCAGGGAAATCATAGAATACTGTGCGGATTTAATTAAGGAAAAAGAAGCAGGTAGGATTTAAATGGTGTTTAATTCTTTTTGAGGAGGGCTGCATCATGGAAAAAAAGGGCCCGGATTTTACAATGCATCCGGAACATCCGGCTGCTCTGGATTTAATTAAACCTTTCCTGGCCATGGAGATCCTGGAAAAAGCCCAGCAGCTTGAAGCCTCCGGTCGTTCAATAGTTCATATGGAAGTAGGAGAACCCGGTGGAGAGACTCCGGTAGCTATTAAAGAGGCAGCAATCAACGCTATTCGTGATAATGATACAGGCTACACCCACAGCTTAGGCAAGAGGGAACTTCGCTCCGAAATTGCCGATTACTATAACAGGACATATGGTGTGAATGTTGATCTGGATCAGGTTATAGTAACTTCAGGCTCTTCTCCGGCCATGCTGCTTGCTTTCTCAGCCTTGATGGGCGCTGGGGATCAGTTGATCATGTCCGATCCTTACTATGCATGTTATCCAAATTTTACTAACTATATAGGGGCTGAACCGCTGCTTGTTACATGTCGTGAAGAGAATGCTTTCCGGCTGCAGCCTGGCGATGTCAAAAAAAAGCTAAATCCAAAAGTTAAGGGAATTCTTATTAATTCGCCGGCTAATCCGACCGGGGCAGTTTTGGGTGAAAAAGAGCTGCAGGGATTGGCTAAATTAGGGCCATGTATTATTTCCGATGAAGTATATCATGGTATTAATTATACCGGCAGGGATCGCTCTATACTTGAATACACGGATCAAGCTATAGTAATAAACGGTTTTTCAAAGCGTAATATCATGACCGGTTGGAGGCTTGGTTATCTGATTGCACCCCGCTCAATGATCAGGAATATACAAAAATTACAGCAAAATCTTTTTATATTTGCCTGTGCTTTCAATCAGGCAGCAGGCATTGCGGCATTACGGGAAAGCTCAGAAGTGCTCGAAAAACGCTTCAGTGATTACAACGAGCGCCGGATTTACCTCTATGAAACACTGCAAAAGATTGGTATTGCCCCGGTTAAACCACCTGACGGCGCTTTCTACATGATGGCCAATGTTAAAAAATATACGAGTGACTCTTATTCATTTGCCATTCGCATCCTTGAAGAAGCAGGAGTTGCTGTTACTCCGGGTATTGACTTTGGCAGGGGCGCGGAAGGCTACATCCGGATTTCTTATGCCTGCTCCATGGAAACCCTGCAGGAAGGATTGCGCCGGCTTGAAGATTTTTTCAATAAGCTGCAGTAAAATATGATTCAATGAAAGGAAAAGGTAATGATTTCAAAGCGTCTGGTTATTGTTGCCAACGGGGATCTTGAAGATTTGGCTTTTTATGAGGCTATAATCAAGCCGGATGATTATATTGTTTGTGTCAACGGCGGGACAGGGCATGCCCTTGCCCTGGGATTAAAACCGGACCTGGTTATTGGCGATCTGGACTCTCTTTCTGATGCAGATCGGGAAGAAGTAAGTAGAATTAATCCAGAGTTGATAGTCCATCCTTCCGAAAAAGATAAATCCGACTTGGAACTTGCCCTTGATCATTCGGTTAAAATGGAACCGCTTGAGATTATCATCATAGGCGCCCTTGGCGGGACCCGCTTTGAGCATGCTTTTATCAACGTCTTGCTGTTGTACATCCCCCTTCGGAAACGCATTTCAGCACGGTTATTAAGCGAAAACCAGGAAGTCATGCTGGTCAGGGATGAGGTAACTATTCAGGGTAATGCCGGTGATTACCTTTCGCTTTATGCCCTGACCAACCGGGCAGATGGTATAGTAACTGAAGGTTTAAAGTATCCACTTAACAATGATTCACTTTATTTTGCATCTACCCTGGGCCTCAGCAATGAATTTATTGCAGCACAGGCTAAGGTCTCTCTTCAATCAGGATTGCTGCTCCTGATAAAATCTTCGGTTGAGAAAGCCGCTACCGATTTTAGTTGGACAGGGCATTAATCAATATTTGCTTATACAATGTAAAATCCCTGGTAGTCAGGATTCTTTTATTCCTGGGCCGGTCAAGCTCAATATTTTGTTCAATGGCATTTTTCCCGGGCCG
>PXFD01000004.1 GCA_003564505.1 Syntrophomonadaceae bacterium | reverse complement strand
TAAGGCACTTTGATCATCATCATTATCATCAACAGCATCCTGCTCAGCACATCCAACAATGAAAGCGGTTATTACTATAATAGCAGTCATTGCCAGCAATCTTTGATTCTTCATGAGCTATACCCCTTTCTACCATTTTCTATATGTTATGATAGAATAGCATAGCAAGTCAAGAGAAGTAGTCGGGTTTGCCTTGCTGGAAAACCCAAAAGCTTTAAAGTTATATTTTGTGATAACCACTCCAATATTCTGGGACATATATCCGGCTATATATAAAGGGCTTATCTCTTTTATGTTGAAGTTTTAGTTACACCTTCTGAAGGGAATGATAAGTTTGAAAAACACCGCAATCACCCTGGTTATTGCAGTTTTAGTATTAGTGCTAATCCTGTTTTACATTGGAGGCTCCCCGCTGATTTTAGAAAGCCTGAACAGGGCCTGGCAAACAGCAATGCAAGCTTTTCTGCTGATCATTATTGCTTTTGTAGTGATAGGACAGCTGCAGGTCTTAATCTCTTCAGACATGATCAAAAAATGGCTCGATAAATATTCCGGGAATAAAAGTATTATTGTAAGTTCCCTGGCCGGGGGACTCTTTCCCGGTGGGCCGTATATCTTCTATCCCTTCCTGGCAGGCTTTAAAGGAAAAGGAATCCCTTTTTATCTTATTTTCTCATTTGTCGCAGGCAAACAGAGCTACGATGTGACCCGTCTGCCCTTAGAAGCAAGTTTGACTACCCCAGGTCTGGCAATACTCAGAAATATTATTACTTTTCCGTTTCCTATTTTAATGGGTTTTATCGCAAGGCGGTTTTTCCCGGAAGGCTTTAATAATTTTAGCCAGGAAGAGGTGAATAAGTATTGACCCTTTCCATAATAATTTTCTCAATTCTGGCTCTCGTATTATTTATAATTAATTATAAAAGCGGAAAGCACCGGGATGGCTTGAAGGCCGGGTTCAGGCAGCTTACAACCGCTCTTCCTGTTATCCTTCTGGCCATGCTGCTGGCCGGAATCCTGGAAACCCTGATCCCTGAAGAGTTTATCAAGCGCTGGCTGGCCCAGGAAGCAGGTTTTACAGGGATTTTTATCGGCACCCTTGGTGGCATGTTGATGGCCTTCGGTCCCTATGCCTCATACCCTATCATCGCCATAATTTTTCACGCCGGTGCAGGTTTAGGTACTACCATCGCCCTGATGGCAGGGTGGTCATTTCTAAATCTTACCAAGCTTCCCTTTGAAAGTGGTTTTTTAGGTTATAAATTCAGCTTGCTCCGGATGGGACTGGGATTTCCGCTTTGTATTCTTGCCGGTTTAATAGCCCATTTAATAGATTTGCTTATTTAAACCGGCAAATTTACTCAGGATTATCTGTTCCCTTCTTATATATCAAGCGGGGTTTTTCCATTAAAACCCTTGTATCAGGCGGTACCGGCTCTGTTAGCCAGACATTACCGCCAATTACTGACCTGGCACCAATCCTGGCCTTTTCGCCCAATATAGTCGCACCGGAATAAATGATCACTTCATCTTCTATATCAGGGTGACGTTTTTGCCCCCGATACTTATCGCCTGCACCTTTTGGCAATGACAAAGCTCCTAAAGTAACACCCTGGTAAATGCGTACATCTTTGCCGATAGTTGTAGTTTCTCCAATAACCACACCGGTTCCATGATCAATCACAAAGCGCTCTCCGATCTGGGCACCAGGATGAATATCAATCCCTGTCTGTCCGTGGGCATATTCTGTCATGATCCTGGGAAGTAGCGGCACTTTATGCTGATAAAGTAAATGGGCCACCCTGTAAATTGTAATGGCATAAATGCCAGGGTAGCTGAATATAACTTCATCATAGCTGCGGGCAGCTGGATCTCCGTCAAATGAAGCTTTAACATCTGATTCAAGAACATCGCGAAGAGCTGGAATTTCCTCTAAAACTTTCAGGGAAATATCGTAACCGGCTTCAATGCATTCCCGACAGGTTAGGTTATAGCGCAGGCAGTCATGACGAATGCTGCTGATAACCTGCTCTGACAACATTGCATAAAGCTGGGTTACACTTTGCCCGACATGATACCTGAGGTTTACCGGGTCCAGCTTTTCCGGGTTAAAGAAACCAGGATAAATAACCTCGAAAAACTTGTTTATTATTTTAACTACAGAATCTTTCGATGGAATCGGTTCATAATCAACATGACTATTGCATCTTGACTCTGAGCAGCTGGCAATAATTTTTTCAACTACCTGAGGCATTTTTTTCCTGTAAAAAGACATAATCTCTTCTTCGGTCAAGCAGGCACCATCTTCGTATTTTTTGTTTTTTGTCATCTCTATCCCTCCAATGATTTGCTCATAATTAATCTGGACCAAGTCATTATTCAAAGTTGTCCGGTATTTTTTTAATAAAACTTTTCACAAAAAACTCTGTTTAACTATTTTACTATAAAGCAACTATTATTTATCGGCAACCCTGAAACCCGGTTTTTTGGGTATGATATAATTTTAAAATGGATAAAGAACCTTACTTTAACTTTGCCACTATTTATGATCAGATCATGAGCGGCGTTGATTACGAAGCCTGGGCAGATTATGTTGAGGATCTCTTAAACCATTTTGGCAGGCAACCGAAATCTATTGTAGACCTGGCCTGCGGCACCGGCGCTTCCACCTTCCCTTTCAGCAAAAGAGGTTACAAGGTTGCAGGAGTAGACATATCCTCACAAATGCTAAAAAGAGCATCGCAGGTAGCATCTGAACAAACACTTGAAATAGAATTTTACCAGCAGGATCTGCGCCAATTAAACCTGCCGGATAAATATGACCTGGCCCTACTTTTTCAGGATGGCTTAAACTATATTATCGATGAAGCAGATTTGGCACAAGCCTTTTTGCATATTAATGAAAACCTTAACCAGGGAGCACTATTTATATTTGACTTAACCCGGCCGTCACTGCGCCCCGTACAGGAAAGCAGCACCGCTTGGGCAGATGAAGAAGATTTTACCCTGATCTGGGACAGCATTTACAAAGCTGAAGAAGAAGTTTGGTCAATTAAAATGACCGTTTTTCAGAAACTTGATAATGGATTATTTCAAAAGTTCCAGGAAAATCACCAGGAGAAAGACCACGATCCTGTTCTGGTCCGAAAACTAATTGATGCAACCGGATTCAAGCTTTTAGGCCTATACAAAAGCTTTAGCTTGTCAATTTCAGAAGGTAACGATGTTAAGCTTACTTTTATCGCACAGAAATAAACCCTTCTTACTTTATCGGCCAAATGCTACACTTAAAAAACTACAATAAAGGCAATCCATGAATTGACAATGTTTAAAATATATGCTATAATTCCTATCAAGATAGTTTCATTATCTTTGACTTGTATTGAGAGGAGGCAACAAAATGCAAGAAACAGGAGATCAAGTTCACAG
>PXFD01000135.1 GCA_003564505.1 Syntrophomonadaceae bacterium | reverse complement strand
TTACCGTTTAAAGTGTTAAGTCCCGGCCCATGATATGGAGTGCCTCCGGCAACAAGTGAGCCTGCGGCATTGCTGAATGCTGAAAGCAGCATCATTTTGCTATATCCTTTACCACTGAGATTACCCTCCTGCGCAAACTCAAGTAGTTTAGTAATCTTTTCACTATCCGCCACTGCGAAGTAATCCGGGCATACTACCATGTAACAATCCGGCATCTTTATTAATTCTTTTGTTTTTAATAATTTAACCTGTTCCAGACCGCTATCACGGGCCACCTGCTCTTGATCTTCACCACGCATAATCTTTAATAAACTATCAACCAGAACTGTTTCTTCACCGGAAGCAAGGTTAAAATTAATTTCATTCCAGCTGGTATCATTTTCTTCTCTTTTACCAGACCTGATGATAGCTGCATCCCCAAAACGACCGGCCCTCTTTATTGCCATGTCTGCCACAGGGTGGCTTTCAGATAGACCCGATCCCAGAACAATTATACATCCGGCAGCAGCCAGGGCAGCAGGATTCGGCCCCTCTAGTTCCAGACCGGTTTGCTCAAGCATGCCTGTATAAGCCTTTATCCAGGCTTCTTCAGCTCCAAGATCAAGGTTAACAGTACCAAGAAGTTCCCTCGCCATTTTCTGCAGTAAATAGTTCTCCTCAATACTCAGTTGACCAGCGGCAGTAATAGCAATTTTTTCTGGCCCATGCTTATCTTTTACGTTTTTGATAGCTTCCGCTGCTTTTTCAATGATATCTTCAGGCACCTGTTGAGTTGCTTCGTGTTCAAAGTAACCAAACTTACCCTTACGACAGAGCCAGCCTGCTTTATCTCCCTCAGCAGGAACCGTTACCCTGATTAATTTATCATCGTATACTTTCCGCTCCAGGAAACAGCCCAGGGAGCAATCTATGCAGAAACCGGGATAAGTATCCAGTTCCCATTCCCTGCCGCCTTCTTCCCGCCCGTTTTCAGTTAAAGCAGCAACCGGACATACATCCACACACTGTCCGCAAAATATACAGCCGGCTTCTTCCATGCTGACTTCGCGTCCGTCACGATAAGGAACTACCCTGGTGTTAACACCTTTTCCGATCATTTCATAGACAAAACAACCGGGACCGGTTCGACATATCTGAATACAGCGTCCACAGAGTATACATTTCTCTTCATCCCTTACAATATAAGAACTGCTGCTATCTTTTTCTGCAGGAACATCGCGGTCCAGTTGATCAGGCAGTGACACCTGGTAAACATAAGCGTTATCCTGAAGTTCACATGTGCCAGTTCTGACGCAGGTCAGGCAATCTTTATAAGGGTGAGTGCCCAGGGCCATCTCCAGGGTTGCGCTGCGCATTGCTTCCAGTTCCGGGGTGCTGGTTGTTACCACCATTCCATCGGTAATCGGATTGTCACAGGCCGTTACAGGTCTTTCCAAACCCTGTACTTCAACTAGACATATCCTGCAGTGCCCGAGAGGCTCCAAACGGGGGTGAAAACAGAGGGTAGGTATATTGATGCCATTCTGCCTTGCCGCTTCTAAAATAGTAACACCATGATCTGCGATTATTTTCTTGCCATCAATTTGCAAACTAACTGTTTTACTCATCGGCTTCACTCCCCTCTGCGACGACTGCCATTCCCAGGCGCAGGCATTTCACACATCGTCCGGCTTCTTCAACCGCAATCTCGGGGCACTTAAAGCCGAGTTCAGCTTCATCAAAGCCATACTTTCTTTCTTCCACCGGCATAACTTCCTCTTCCTGTCGTTCTCTATCACCAATCATTTCAGGTACGGTGTTTTCTTCATATACGCCAGTTTGCTCTATATGCTTTTCCAGCCTGGTGTTTTTACTGACATAACTTTTTCCTTCACTTAAAAACTTATCGATTGCTTCTGCAGCTCGGTTAGCCGAAGCAATTGCTTCAATCACAGTGCTTGCCCCGAGCACGGCATCACCACCGGCAAAAATACCCGGAGTATCTGAAGCCATGTTTTCTTCATTTACCACCAGGGTACCCCATTTTGTAACATCCATACCGCAATCGTCATTTAAAAAACAAAAATCTGCAACCTGGCCGATAGCCGGTATTACGGTATCAGCGCTTAAAATAAACTCGGAACCGTCCATGGGGATAGGGCGTCTCCGCCCGCTGTCATCAGGTTCTCCCAGCTCCATCTTAACGCATTCCATACCGCTTACTGTCCCGTCATCTTCAAGAATACAGGTAGGGTTGGCTAAAAGATGAAATTTGATCCCTTCTTCCTCTGCCGCATCAATTTCAGCTTTATTGGCCGGCATTTCATTTCTGCTGCGGCGGTAGATCAGGTGAACTTCCTTGACGCCAAGACGAACGGCTGAACGGGCACAGTCCATGGCAACGTTTCCGCCGCCTATAATTGCAACACTATCACCAAGGTTAACCTGTTCACCAAGGTTGATTTTCCGCAGATATTCAACCCCGGGCATATAGCCCATGTAGCACTGATCTTCACCTTCACAGCCCAGGGATGCACTGTCATGAAGGCCGCTGGCAATAAAAATTGCCTTAAACCCTTTTTCCCAGATTTGATCAATGGTAATATCTTCACCAACCTTGGTGTTATATATAATTTCTACTCCAAGGCTTTTAACCAGGTCCCCTTCTGCGTTTAATATATCTCTCGGCAGCCGGTAACTGGGGATTCCTACAGCAAGCATACCACCAGCTACCGGCAGGGCTTCGTAGATTGTCACTCCATAACCCTTCTGGGCCAGCTTATAAGCAGCATTAAGCCCGGCCGGACCGGCTCCGACTATTGCAATCTTATCGTTTTTAGGAGCTTCTTTTTTGATTGGATTTTTGCGATCGTAATCATTTCTGGCACCAAAGTCAGCGGCATAGCGCTTAAGGAGTCTGATTGAAAGGGATTGATCATAAGGTTGCCGGTTACAATTTGATTCACAGGGGTGCACACAAACCCGGCCCAGTGTTCCAACCAGGGGGGTTTTATCCCTGTTAATAGCAAGGGCACCTTCATAGTCGCCTTCTTTTATACATTCAATGTAACCGGGAATATCAATATGGGCGGGACAGCCGTTACGGCAGGGAGCGGTTAAAATTGGGTGGTATGAATATTTGCCATTTATTGGCTTTCCGGCTCCATTTTCAATTAAGGCTTTAAATTCTTCGGGGAAATATTCAAGTGCATCAAGCAGGGGAACAGGTGAGGAAATGCCAAGTTCGCAGAGCGAACCTTTTCTGATTAAGGTAGACATTTCCCTGAGGAACGAAAGGTCATTTTCGCTGCCCTTCCCCCCGAGTAAATGCTCGAGTCGGTCAGCAATAATTTTACTTCCCGCCCGGCAGGGGATACAGCGCCCGCAGGACTCTTTTTGCATGCTTTTATAATATTCCGCAAGCGATTCTACGATATTAAGATCCGGATCGGCTATTA
>PXFD01000025.1 GCA_003564505.1 Syntrophomonadaceae bacterium | reverse complement strand
CCTGCTGATTACAAATCAGCTGCTCTTCCATTGAGCTACGTCGGCTAAACGACTTGTTCTCAAAGCAGTTTATAGTATAGCGCATTTAAATCTAAACGTCAATAATATTAGTGCAGGAATTTTGCTTTTATCTAAAGAAATTTATAGATATAAGAAAGCTATAATTGGAGGCTTCTTAATGCCAGAAATAAAAATCGGTATTATCGGCGGAACAGGTGTTTATAACCAGTCATTGTTCAGCGATGGCCATGAGATTTTAGTTGATACACCTTATGGTTCCGTCAGCATGATGGAATATGATTACAATAAACTCAGGGTGTTTTTCCTGGCCCGCCATGGAGGCGGCCATTCGGTGCCCCCGCATAAAGTAAATTATAAAGCGAACATAGCTGCTCTAAAAAAGATTGGTGTTGAAACGGTAATAAGCACGGCGGCTGTGGGCAGCCTGAACGAAATGATGCCTCCGGGCAGCATGGTAGTAATAGATCAATTTATTGATTTGACTAAACAGCGCTCGCTAACTTTTTTTGAAGGCGACAGCGGCCACGTAGTGCATACTGATTTTACTGATCCATACTGCCCAGAATTGAGACAGATAATTTTAACATCAGGCAATAAAATAAAACAGGACCTGGTAGACGGTGGCTGCTATGTTTGCACGGAAGGACCAAGATTCGAAACTCCGGCTGAAATCAAAATGATGAAGCAGTGGGGCGGTGATCTGGTCGGTATGACTAATGTTCCTGAAGTAGTGCTGGCACGTGAAGCCGGCCTTTGTTATGCAACAATTGCCCTATCAACCAATTATGCTGCCGGAATATCCGGAGAACCGCTAACACACCATGAAGTCCTGGAAATTATGAACCAGGTCAAACCGGGTTTAGATCGTTTACTTACCGCTTGCCTGGAAGATATAAAGATTACATCTAAGTGCAGCTGCAGGGAATCCGGCCAATACTGGCCAAAAGGGAGCTGATCAGCTTTGAATAGAAAGAGCTTGCCAACCTTATACTGGGAGAATAATTGCCTTTACTTGCTAGATCAGCGATACCTGCCGGAAAAAACAGATTACCGCTGCTGCAAGTGTTATCAAGATGCGGTCGACTCGATCAGGGAAATGTCTGTCCGGGGTGCCCCGGCAATTGGAATCACGGCAGCATATGGAATGGTTGCTGCAGCATCTGAAGCTATCATCAATAACTATAATCCTGCAGAGATGAAAAACTTTTTACAGCAGGCAGCTGATGCACTGATTAAAGCTCGTCCAACTGCCGTAAACCTGGTTTGGGCTGTCAGGAGAATAGAAAAAGTTTTTGACCAGGCCCAGGATAACCAGCCTGAGGAAATATTCAAGAGGCTACTGCAGGAAGCAAAGATTATTCATGAAGAAGATATTAATAATAACCGGATGATTGGAACAAACGGGGCTGAGCTGATTCCGCCAAAAGCATCAATTTTAACCCATTGCAATGCAGGTGCGCTGGCAACCGGTGGCTACGGTACAGCGCTTGGAGTAATCCGTGCTGCTGTTGAAGAAGGTAAGGATATACACGTATTTATTGATGAAACCAGGCCGCTCCTGCAGGGATCCCGCATCACTGCTTTTGAGCTTTATCACGATGATATCTCTGCTACCCTGATCACTGACAGTATGGCCGGCTACCTGATGTCAAGGAACATGGTGGACATGGTTGTTGTTGGTGCCGATCGTATCGCTGTTAACGGTGATACTGCAAACAAGATCGGCACTTATACCCTTGCGGTTTTAGCGAACCACCATGAGATACCTTTTTATGTAGCAGCCCCCATTTCAACTATTGACATTGAGATTGATAGTGGTGACAATATTAATATAGAGGAACGCTGCGCCACTGAGGTTACCCATTTTGGCGGTATAGCTAATGCTCCGGAAGGCATTACCGTGTTTAACCCTGCTTTTGATATAACTCCTGCCAGACTGATAACTGCCATAATCACAGAACGGGGAGTGGTATGTAAGCCTGAGCGGGAAAAGATTGAAAAACTTTTTAGCTGAAAGGAAATAACAAAAATAATGAAGCAGTCCCATATTCTGATCACTAACGATGACGGCATTCATGCAGAAGGAATTCAAACTTTGTGCCAGGTAATAGCAGAAGAACATCCTGATATCAGGTTATCTATTGTTGCTCCGGACCGGGAGCGCAGCGCGATCGGACATGCTATAACCATGCATAAGCCGCTCCGGGTCGAAGTAATAAAACTGGCCATCAATAATGAATTACAGGGGTATTCTGTCAACGGAACTCCATCAGACTGCGTAAAGCTTGCAGTTGAGGCAATTCTCGATACAAAACCCGACCTGGTTATTTCAGGAATTAACCGCGGCAGCAACCTGGGGACAGATGTTCTTTACTCTGGAACTGTATCGGCTGCCGTGGAAGGGTTAATCCTGGGTATACCCTCTGTTGCCGTCTCCCTGACCGGCAGCGGGGAAAATAAGGCCTTCAATTATGCCGGGCAGATGATTAGCAAAATGATTCCCCGGTTCCTGGCGGGCAGCATTGAAGCAGGCACCCTGGTTAATGTAAACGTTCCGGTTAAAGTTGACCAAATAAAAGGGATAAGGGTGACCTGTCTTGGTACCCGGCGCTATCAAAATGCTTTTGAAAAAAGGACAGACCCACGAGGAATGCATTATTACTGGATGGCAGGTGATCTGGTTGATGATGATTTCGAAGAAGATAACTGTGACACCCGGGCTGTCAGGGAAGGGTATATTTCTGTTACGCCGATCCATTTTCAACTTACCAATAAAGAGGCAATACCTGTCCTGGAAAAAATAATTCAACAGCTTCAACTCTTTTAACAAGCCGTACGGCTGGAAAGGGAGATTAAAATGTTTAAAATGGAATCTTACGGAAAGAATTGCTACCGTATATCTCGCCAGGACAAAATGAAAGCCGATGTCATCATATACCTGAAAGAGGAACTATATCGAGCTGTTTTAGAAGACCAGTCCCTGGAACAGCTTGCTGATGCAGCCACGCTGGATGGTGTAATCAGCCCTGTAATAGGCATGCCTGATATACACAGCGGATTCGGGTTGCCCATCGGCGGGGTTATGGCAATGGATGCTGAGAAAGGCCTTATTTCTGCCGGAGCTGTAGGAATGGATATCAACTGCGGAGTGCGTCTGCTGCGCACAAACTTATTTGCGGCAGAACTGACCCGCCAGGATCTGCACCAGTTAATCGATAATATCTCTGCAGCAATTCCAAGTGGAATTGGACATAAGAGCAGGCATGCTCCCTTGATAAAAAAATATCTTGAAACCCTGCTTCACCAGGGAACTCCAAAATTAATAGAACTCGGCTTTGGTCGGCCGGAAGATGCAGACTGCATAGAAGATCGCGGCTGCCTGCAAGGTGCCGATATAAAGGCAGTTAGTAAAAAAGCTCTTGACCGAT
>PXFD01000145.1 GCA_003564505.1 Syntrophomonadaceae bacterium | reverse complement strand
TCCGCTGTGGACTTGGCAGTGGGAACCACTGGCTGAGGGCAAAATTGTCCGCCGTGTTGATCGTAAGAGAGCTGTTCAGATCCAGGCTCAGAATATCCAGGGTGCTATTTTGCTTGGTGCTGACGCACTTATTACCCTCTGCCCAATATGTGATCGTATCCAAAGGGTACTCATTTCCGGGCTTGGATTAAAGAAGATTCTTATCACTGGTTGCAGAAGACTACGACTTTATAGAGAATCGGGATATCTTTCATTGATTTTCCGTAATGCAAATAGCGCAAAATGCCTTGTGAGAAAGTTTTATCATTAGTTACAAGCCCCGCTCCAAATTACGGAGCTCCAGAAAAGCTGGTAGAACATCTTTTAAATTGCTATCCTTAATAAATACAACCGCTATGATAAAAGAAAAGATAATAACGGAAAATTAGTTTGCATGTTAACTAATTTTCCGTTATAATGATTAACATGTTAACTAAAGGTGGGGTTGAAATGTCCGAAATTGATATCAAGGATATTTGGGGCTACGCCAACAATATTATTCGCACATCAAGGCAGCTGGTAAACGAGGGGCTGCATTCCCTCGATTTGAGCAGCTCTGAAGGAAACATCCTGCAGCACCTTTTTACAAGGGAGCATGAAGTGAGGCAGGAAGATATCGTGGAAGAGCTTGACATCAGCAAGCCCGCCGTTTCCCGGGCAGTTAAGTCGCTTGAGCTTAAAGGTTATGTCACCAGGAATAAAGATGTCGATGACAGGCGGGCCAGCAGGATAGTGCTCGCGGATAAAGCGAAAGAAATCAGGCCGGAGGTTGAATCGGTCTATAATGAAGTATATGCCATCGCCGCACGCGGGGTATCGGAAAAGGAGATCGATTTCTTTATTGATCTCTTTGCCAGGGTCTCTAATAATTTTTCACAGGCCCGCAGAGAAATGAAGAACAGCAGGAGGGCTTTGTTGTGATCAGTGATTTACTTGGAGCAGGAATTTTGCTCGCCTATTATCTTTTATTTGCCGCAATTCTTCCGCTCATTTTAAAAATAACTTTGGGCTTGCCTACAGAACTGGTTAGAAAAACTCATCATGTAATCTACAGCATGTCAATATTTTTGCTGCTGGAGTTATTCAGCACCTGGTATATTGCTATTGCTGCGGCATCAACGCTTGTTATCCTGGGCTATCCATTCCTTTATTTCCTGGAAAGGACGGCCTGGTACAGAAAAACTTTTGTGGACAGAACGTCAAAAGGCGGTGAGCTGAGGAAGCAGCTCATTTATGTTCAGCTTTCTTTTGCTTTGCTGATCTTGATATTCTGGGGTATCTTAGGCATTGACTGGCGATATGTGGCAGCCGTTGCAATCATGGCCTGGGGGCTTGGTGATGCAGCAGCAGCCTTGATTGGAAAAAATTTCGGACGTCACCGGGTTATCCATTACCTGGTTGACTTTGGTAAAACTTATGAAGGCACCGCAGCTATGGTTGGTTTTGCGGCGCTGGCCATCTTCGTTACTTTAATTACCTATGGAGGGCAGACCTGGTATATCAGCCTGCTCATAGCCCTGGTTGTAGCGCCGATGTGCGGCATCACCGAGCTTTTTTCCAGGCGGGGCAGTGACACCCTGACGGTGCCCCTCTTAGCGGCCTGTTCTATAATGCCCCTCATTTATTTCTTCTACTGGTTGGGATGGTAGTTTGAGTAACTTTACACAGGAACAGTCTGCTTCCAGGCAAAAAACCCTGCTAATAGCCCTTCTACTCAGTATGTGGGCCCCTCTGGTCACCGGCATCGCTGTGGTAATGAGCACTTCGACAACCCAGCTGGCAGATTTTGTTCGCCGTACAGTTGAACTGATAGCCCTCTTTGTTTCCTGGTGGGTTTTCAGGTATATTGCCCGTAATGAAACACTGAAACCAGATAAAAAAGCGGCTATGGAAAAAATTTCAGGGCTCTGTGTTGCTGCTGCTATCGTTATCTCAGCCATTGTCATGCTTATCTTAACTATTTCCAGAATAGGTGTTGTTGACCCCGGAGGAAATGTATACCCGGGGTTAATAATTGCCACCCTCGGCTTTATTGTTAATACCTGGTTCTGGAGGCGTTACACCCGCTTAAACAGCGAGCAGTATAACTCAATCATAAATGCCCAGAAGCAACTTTACCAGGCCAAGGCTATTGTGGATCTGGTGGTAATTGCTGCGCTCGGTGCGGTTGCAATTGCCCCGGGTCATTATTTAACTGGCTATATAGATTTTCTTGGCTCTTTTGCATTAATCGGCTATCTTTTTTGGAACGGCATTCGTACGGCAAAACAGACTATTAAAGAACCTTCAGAAAATTATTCAAATAATCAAGATTAAAAGAGGTTTTTGACGATATGTATCGAATAGAAACTGATACATTTGGATAAGTATGCCTTAATTTAACTCTTATTTCTAAATTCTTTTTCTTACTACCCTGGAGGGTTGCTGTTGCCTTTAATTCACAAGGATTTCAGTAAAAGCAATTATCGGCTTTTTTGGGTTTGTTTGTTTATCTGCCTGTTTTTTTTATCGGGATGTACAAATGAAGAGGTGCAGGAACAAGAGCCTGTACCGGAAGAGCTGGAAACGGTAAATATTGCTTATGTAGATTGGGTATCAGAGATAGCAAGTTCTCATGTCGTAAAAGCAGTAATTGAAAGCAGGCTCGGCTACAATTGTGAACTTTTATCTGTCACTGCTGTTTCCATGTGGGAATCAGTGGCTGCAGGAGATCAGGACGCTATGGTGGCAGCCTGGCTGCCAACCTTACAGCAGCATTACTATGATGCAGTCAAGGATGATATTGTAGATCTGGGGCCTAACCTGGAAGATGTGGAGATGGGCCTGGTAGTGCCTTCTCATCTTCCGGTTGAATCTATAGAAGAGCTAAACAGCTATGCAGAAGAATTTGGTCATAAAATCATTGGCATAGACCCGGAAGCAGGCCTGATGGGCAGCACAGATGAAGCGATGGAAATATATGGCCTTGATCAGTTTGAGCTTGTCTACGGAAGTGATTTAACCATGACTTCCGCCCTGGAAATAGCTCATGATGAAGAACGCTGGATAGTTGTGACCGGTTGGACACCGCACTGGAAGTTCGCCCGTTGGGATTTAAAATACCTGGATGATCCAGAAAATGTGTATGGAGAAGGAGAATATATTGGCACGATTGTCCGGCAGGGGCTAGAGGATGATTTGCCTGAAGTCTATAAGTTCCTGGATAATTTTTACTGGACAGCCGAAGACATGGAGCAGGTTATGCACTGGTTCAGTGAAGATAACCTAAGTGCCGAAGAAGCGGCTGAACGCTGGGTTAATGAAAATAGTGAAGTGGTTGATCAATGGTTGGCTGAATAATTTATTAAATGGAGTTCTTTATGAAGCTGAAGGGAAAAGTAAAATCCGGCAAAACAGCAGGAGAACTTTTTATTAATTC
>PXFD01000059.1 GCA_003564505.1 Syntrophomonadaceae bacterium | reverse complement strand
GAATATTAGCAGCGAAAAGATTGCAGCATAGATCTGGGTAGGGTGCCTGGCCAGATCGCTTAATGTGGGAAAAACAACACCCCAGGGCAGATCGGTTTGATAACCGTAACAACAGGCATTATAAAAGCAGCCAATTCGTCCCACGGCATAAGTTAAAGCCATGTAAGGGGCCATCAGGTCCAATAATTTAAAGTAAGGGAAACGGCGCCACCAGCAGTAAAGGGCGATCCCGAGAAGAACCATGACCAGGCCGCCGTGAAAGGTCAGCCCACCCCTCCAAAAGGCAAGCATATCCCACCAGGGCCTGTGAGTATAGAGTTCAGGGTGAACGATCACAAAACCAAGACGAGCTCCGACCGTTGCCAGGATAAGGGATAGAAGAACCAGTTCCCAGAAGTGCCCGGCCAACCTCTCCAGGTAGGGCTCTTCATTTATCCGGGCCGGGATTTCCCGGTAACGAACAAAATATACCAGAACCAGGGCACCCAGGGCTATAAAGATTATGTAAGTGCGTATTGCCATATCCCCGATGATTATATAAGGCATCATAAGACGCTCACCTTTTACCTGCCTTTTCTCTGTTTATAATGCTTTACCTCTGTTTCTCAGTTAACGGCAGACCTTTATCTTTCCGTCACTTCTGCCTGCAGGGTCAGGATATTTGAAACCCGGCCGTGGGAAAGATCTCCTTCTTCTCCCTCAGGTAAGTAGCCGTAAATATTAAAGGAAAACTCTCCCGGGTCTGTGGGCGTTATACGAAACCAAATTACCCGGATCGTGTCTTCCTCAAAGTCAGCCCCTTCCGGTGGGCCGAAGTCAATGGTGATAAGGCCGTTTTCTTCTTCTATTTCGGCCCTGATCATATCAGCAGGGATCTCTTCCAGATCATACCACTGTTCTTCCCATGGGTTAAGCCATTCCAGCTCCAGGTAAGCAGGGATGCCGCTGCCCCGATACCTTACACCTTCCATTTCAATTTCCGAGGTAGCGCTTATGGGCAGAAGATAGCTTTCTTCAGTATGCCACTCCACTCTCATAGTGTCTTCATCTACCAGCTCCACTTCTTCTCCTTCAGGGTCTCTTGGAATCCCCTCAAAGCCCCTTACTTCTTCCAGGATGCCCCAGTGCATAGTAAGGTGCTGCTCAGGCAGCTCCTCCTGGCAACCGCTTAAAATAGTGGTTAATATGATAGAGGCAAAAATAATAATTGCCGCCATTATTTTATTCATATTTCAAACCTCCCTTTCCTTTCTTAAGCTGCAGATATTGCCACTTAATAAGATGGTTAAGTAATCTTTAAGTGACATAGCTAGAAGTTTCAACTTGAGTAGGAGTATGCATTTCTGAAGATTTGGCTGCTGTTCAGTGCATTGTAGCAAAAGCAGCCAACAGACGATTGAGAAATTTGCAGCTTTAATTAATGCTAAATCCTTTAAGCTCACCGCTGGGTTCTTCCCATGATTCTTCGACCTTATTAACCCTGGCCGCGGCAGGACCTATTTTACACCATTCTAAATATTCCCGTAGCTGTTCTTCTCCGCCTTCTACAACTGTTTCCACAGTTCCATCCGGCATGTTTTTAGCCCAGCCTGACAGGCTTAGTTCACGAGCCTTGTCCTGGGCTGAAGACCTGAAATAAACTCCCTGAACTAGACCGTAGATTTTCAGGTGCAATCGCTTCATACATCAAGACTCCTTTATTTACATAAAGATGAATCCAACCTTAGTCAATTTTACTGTATATTCTTACTATAACATCCAGCAGCTTTTGCGTCAAATGAGACAGGGGGACGGGGGTTTGTCTCATTTCCTATGCTACAATAACTCCCTACAAGGGAAACTATGTTGTGAAGCAGAAAGGATGATAAGTGTAATCAGGCAAATTGAAAGATTAACTGGCAGCAACAGAAACATAATAAACGGGGCAAGAAAATAAATGAGACAAACCCCCGTCCCCCTGTCTCTTTTTTTACCAGGCAGTTTTGAAAAACAGCGCTTCATCCTTATATGGTTTAACCAGTTCCTCTAAGTTCCTTAGTTCAGAGGCTGACAGGGGTTTAAATTCCCTGGCGATTTTTATATTCTCCTCAAACTCGGAATGGTTTGAAATACCAATTACTGCGGTGCTTACGGGGAAGCTTAAGGCGTAGCCCAGCGCTTGCTGCATGCTTTCTATTCCCCCGCTGCGGAAGATGCGCCCGTAAGAAACAACTTTCATCGCTATTGTGCCCATATCCTTTGCCCGGGCCAGCGGCAGAACTTCATACTGAAAGGATTGTTCTTGATCATGGGGATCAGCCGGGTTTAAGGCAAAAAGAAGGCTATCGAAATCATAATCTTCTATAGCCTGTTTAACTACCGGTGGATTTTTATGGCTGGTAATACCGGTAAAACGAACAGCTCCCTCAGCTTTCAACTCTTCAAAGGCCCTGTAAGCTCCATCCCGTGAAAAAGTCTTTTCATAATCACTCCAGTAATGGAAACCGTGAAGCTGAAGCAGATCAAGGTAGTCTGTTTGTAAACGCTTCAGGCTTCTTTCAAAAAGCCGCATGGTTCCGTCATAAGTGCGGTCTTTGGTTTTTCCGGCCAGGAATACTGTCTTGCGCAGGCGGGGCATAGCCTTTCCGATATTTACTTCACTGGAGCCGTAAGTTGGGGCGGTATCGATATAATTTATACCATTTTCAACAGCCTTCTCAATTAAGGCTCCCGCTTCTTCCGCCCCGTTTTCCCGGGAAAGAAGGAAAGAACCGCCCAGGCCAATTACACTAACCCTGGCCCCGGTGCGGCCAAGTACTCTTGTCGGTACCAGACCGTCAGCGGTTTGCTCATGTGTTTCCTGATCATCCCTGTTGGGCTTAACCGGTTCAGCAGCGCTTTTACCAGTTGTCCCGTCCGCTGCTTCAGCAGCATCAACAGGCTGCTCTTCCGGCTCGCTTTCTCCTGCTTCATCGTTTTCGCCGTCAAGCCCGAGCAGGCGCCCGCAGCCTAATAAACCGAGGGCTGCCGCTGCAAGAAATAATATGCGTAACAGGTACCGTCTGCTTATTTGGAAGGCACTTTCGTTGTTTGATTTTTTATCTTCCATACTATAATGATAGCAAGAAAATCGGCCGGCGTCGACAAACCCTCGAGACAGGGGGACGGGGGTTTGTCTCATAAGCTCTCCTTGCCTTATTCGACCTTCAAATCCTGTCAATAATACTTCATATACCTCGATATGATTACATTTTGAGTAAGCCGGATTGACTATGGGTAAGATTTTAAATGAGTTATCAATCTTTAATTCCTGCCTATAATTTTTATGGTATCATTACCTCAAGGGGAAAGCAGACGCATATAAATCGTTTATTTTGCAAAAAGATGACCCCTACAATAAACTATCTCTGCGTAATGCAAAAACAAGAGGATGATTTAAAATAGTCATAAGCAACAAATTAGTGCAGATACTATACAGGCTTGCATTGCTGG
>PXFD01000195.1 GCA_003564505.1 Syntrophomonadaceae bacterium | reverse complement strand
GACTTCAAGGCCGTGCAGGCCGGTGGTCCTTCGGGCGGTTGTATTCCAGCCGAACAAATCGACCTGCCTATCGATTATGACTCCTTAAATGAGGCAGGCGCTATTATGGGTTCAGGTGGCCTGGTAGTGATGGATGAAAGAACCTGCATGGTTGACCTGGCCCGCTATTTCTTGAGTTTTACCCAGAAAGAATCCTGCGGCAAATGCACTCCCTGCCGTGAAGGAACCAAACGGATGCTGGAGATATTAAACCGCATTTCTGAAGGACAGGGAACACCCCGCGATCTTGACACCCTCGACAGCCTGGCCGCAAGCATCAAGGACAGCTCACTCTGCGGTCTCGGGCAAACCTGCCCCAACCCGGTTTTGAGTACCATCAGGTATTTTAAAAACGAATACGAAGAGCATATTAATGAGCATTACTGCCGGGCCGGTGTTTGCAAGGAACTCTTTAACTACTGGATAGACCAGGAGAAGTGTACCGGCTGCACCGCCTGTGTGCGGGCCTGCCCGGTTGATGCCATCGAAGGAGAAAAGAAAGAACCGCATGAAATTATTCAGGAACTATGTACCCGTTGTGGCAGCTGTATAGAAAAATGCCCCCAGGACTGTATCCTGATTACCCGTGTTGGGAGTGAAGCAGATGTCAGCAATTAATATAAAGGTTGATGGAATAGAAATTGAAGTAGAACCGGGAACAACAATTCTCCAGGCAGCTCGTCAACTGGGAATCGATATTCCTACGTTCTGTTATGATCCGGAGCTGCCTTCTAACGGAGCCTGCCGGATCTGCGTGGTTGAAGTAGAAAAAGCCCGGTCCCTGGTTGCCTCCTGTGTGGCCCCAGTTGCACCGGGTATGGTCATTCACACCGAATCTGAAAGGGTTGTCAGTGCCCGTAAAGCTGTTCTAACCCTGATGGTAGCCAATCACCCGCTTGATTGTATCACCTGTCAAAAGACTGGTGAGTGCAAGCTGCAGGATTACTGTTACCGTTACGGCGTTTCCGACAGTGACTTTGGGGGCGAGGTAAAAGAACTGTCCCATGATGACAGTAATGCTTTTTTTATCCGTGATATGAACAAGTGTATCTTATGCGGTGTATGTGTCGGCAAGTGCCAGGATGTTGTCGGCGCCGGAGCTATTGATTTTACCAGGCGCGGTTTTGTTGCCAATGTCGGCCCGCCATACGAGGACAGGATCGAAGATTCCACCTGTGTTTTTTGTGGTTTATGTATTGACAGCTGCCCTGTTGGCGCCCTTACCCCTAAGTATCTCCTTGGCAGGGGACGTCCCTGGGAGGTTGAGAAAACCGAGACAATTTGTCCCTATTGCAGTATTGGCTGCAACATTAACCTTCATGTAAAAGACAACGAAGTTATTGAGGTTACCCCGGTGGACAATAACCCGGTTAACCGGGGACACCTCTGCGTTAAGGGTAAGTTTGGCTGGGATTACCTGAAAAGCAGGGATCGCCTGACCAAACCGCTTGTAAAATCAAATGGCGTTTTTGTCGAAGTAAGCTGGGGCGAAGCCCTGGGATATATAGTCGACCAGGTAGAAGAAGTAATTGACCGCTACGGCAGTGAAGCACTGATGGGCCTCTGTTCACCTAAATCAACCAATGAAGAGAGCTACTTGTTCCAAAAGCTGATCCGTTCATTGGGAACCAACAATATTGATAGCTATACCAGGCATTGTCATGCTCCTGCGGTCGATGGCATGATGGAAGCATTTGGCAGCGCTGCTTTGACCAACAGCATTGAAGAGCTGGCATCAACTGAGGCGGTATTTGTCATAGCTGCTGATCCTGCTGAAAGCCATCCCATAATCGGTTACCGGATCCGGGAAGCGGTTCGTAAAGGTGCCGATCTGATTATTGCCGATCCTGACTTGATTGGTTTAACCGATCTTGCCAGCCACTACCTGTCGCTTAAAGCAGGCAGTGAGACAGAGCTGGTTAATGCTATGGCTAACGTCATCCTGGAAGAAAGCTTGCAGGATCAGGCATTTATAGATAAAAGAACGGAAGGCTTTGCTGAGTTTGAAAAAGCGGTAGCAGACTATGCCCCACAGTCTGTCACTGAAAAAACAGGTTTAAGCGAAGATGAAATAAGAGAGGCAGCCAGGGCTTATGCGTCTGCAAATAAGGCTGCGATAATCTCAACTGTAGGGATTGATCATGCCGGCGGTAATGAGAAGCTGGTTTTGGCCCTGGCAAACCTTGCCCTGCTAACCGGTAACCTTGGGAAAGAGTCAGCCGGACTATACCTGCCCTATGGTGAAAACAACCTGCAGGGGGTTTCCGATATGGGTGCACTGCCTGCAGTCCTGACCGGCTACCAGCATGTGAAAGAAAAAGCGGTGCGGGAGAAATTTAACCGGGCCTGGGGAGTTGAAATCGACAAGAAGCCAGGGGTCTCGGCAGCAGATGTTTTCGAAAATAAGAAAAAGAATCTGATCAAAGCCATGCTTATTTTGGATGAAAATCCAGTCTCCTGCCTGGGTGGAGATGATTCTGATGCTGCAGCTTTATTAAAGAATCTTGACTTTCTGGTAGTTCAGGATATTTTTATGACCGAAACTGCGGCGCTTGCTGATGTGGTTTTGCCTGCAGCAGCTTTTGCTGAACAGCAGGGTACATACACCAATACAGAAAGAAGAGTTCAGTTAAGCTATCCCGCTGTTGAAGCACCCGGGGAAGCATATCCGGGTTGGGCTATAATAGCCGAGTTGGCTGGTTGGTTTGGCCTGGAGTGGAATTATAATGATCCCGGGGATATATTTGCCGAAATGGCGTCGCTTACTCCACAGTATGCCGGCATTTCTTATGAACGGCTTACTGAAGAAGGAGGTTTACAGTGGCCCTGTCCATCAGATAATCATCCCGGTACTCCTTATCTCTACGAAGGACGGTTCGGTCGTGGTCTTGGACTCTTTACTATAGTGGAAGGTGAAACAGCTCCGGTGCCGGGGGTAGGTCTGACTGTAAAAGGGGCCCTTTCTGACCATGTCTGCCAGTGTCAGAGTCTTAATATGAGCAAACGTTCAGTAATCAGCAATTATATTAATGCCAATCGGAGGTGATCGGGATTGGCACAGTTAATATTTCCCGATCACTTTACCTGGGGAGCGGCTACCTCTTCATATCAGATTGAAGGAGCCCCCGCTGCTGACGGTAAAGGCGAGTCGATCTGGGATCGTTTTACTCATACTCCGGGTAATATCTGGAATGAAGAGAATGGTGACCTGGCGTGCAACCATTACCATTATTACCCTGATGATGTCAGGTTAATGGCTGATCTCGGTTTGCAGTCTTACCGTTTTTCGATCTCCTGGCCTCGTATTTTTCCGGAAGGTGGCGGAAAGCCAAACCAAAAAGGTATGGATTTTTATCGCCGACTGGTCGATCGACTGGAGCAGCATGGGGTAAAAGCAGCTGTTACACTCTATCACTGGGATTTACCCCAGGCTTTGCAGGATAATGGGGGTTGGGCCAACCGGGATACG
>PXFD01000189.1 GCA_003564505.1 Syntrophomonadaceae bacterium | reverse complement strand
ATTAGGACATAATTCTGTAAATGTACTCAGGGAAGATTTTGCCCATAAAGGCGTGATGGCAGAGTTACAAGAAGCAGCGCCTGAATTTGATGAGGGATTTTACCTGGTTCCCCCCATTATTGAATAATAGCGAGCGATCGGATAGGAGGATAACTTTGGATTTAAGGAATTTATCTGTTTGTCAGGCAGCAGAGGATATCCATAATGGAGAATATACCGCTCATGATCTGATAGAAAAAACCCTTGAGAATGGTTCTCTATTAAATGAAAGTCTTAATATTTTTATTCACCAGGCCGGGGTTGATGCGCTAGAGCAGGCTAAGGCAATTGACCTGCGCATTGAAAAAGGTGAAAAATTACCCCTTGCCGGTATACCCGTGGCAGTAAAAGATGATATTTGTTACGGGGTATTACCTACAACATTTGGCTCAGGTGGTTTTAGCGATTTTTATTCTCCCTATACGGCAACAGCAGTTGAGAGGCTGATGGAAGCCGGAGCCATAGTAGTTGGTAAAACAAACCTGGATAATATGAGCCTTGGTTCCTCTACAACTTCATCTCCCAAAGGGGCAACCATTAACCCCTGGGATAATAGCCGTGCTGCAGGTAGTGCCGGGGCTGCGGCTGTCATTACCGGTGCGGCCATGGTAGCGCTTGAAAGTGACAGTGGAGGAGCTCTGCGCCAGGGAGCTTCCAGCTGTGGAGTTGCCGGTTTGCGCCCAACAGGCGGCCTTGTTTCCAGGCATGGATTAAACCTGCACAGCAGTTCTTTTGGCCAGATTGGGGTTACCGCCCTTACCGGAAAGAATATTGATGCTGTCATACAGGTTATTGCCGGTTATGATCAATATGATGCCTCTACTCTAATTAGCAAGGATGAATCTATCCTGGAAGTAGAGCCTGTCGCAATAGAAAATTTAAAAATAGGATTTCCGCAGTCATTCATAGAGGGCCTTGAACCGGAGTTTAAAGCTATCTGCCAGGAGACTATTAATTTATTTAAAGAGCAGGGTTTTGAAATATCAGATATTAGCTTAAAAATGCTGCCGGAAGCGCTGCGGGCATACTATGTCATTGCCCAGGCGGAAGCTTCTTCCAATCATGCCCGTTTTGATGGCATTCGTTTCGGATCAGCATCTGAGGCGGATAACCTGGAGGAGCTGTACCTGAAGTCACGCAGCAATATACTGGGCCGAGAAGGACGGCAGCGCAGTATATATGGAACTTATCTACTCAATAAGGGCAATTTCGACTTATACTACCGGCAGGCTCTTAAAGTGTGGAACCTGGTTCGCCGTGAATTTGGCCTGGCTTTGACCGGTTGCGAACTATTATTAATGCCGGTAGTTAAAAACCTTCCTCCCCTTCTAAGCGAGGGAAAAGATCTAATCTCATCCTGGGAAGAAGATATATTCTGCGCCCCGGTCAGCTTGTCGGGTCTTCCCGCCCTCAGCTTCCCGGCAGGCATGATCGGTGAATTGCCTGCTGGCCTGCAGCTGGTCGGTCCCCCATTTAGCGAAAAAACCCTCACGACAGTCAGTGATATTGTGGTTCGTAATAAACAGCTATTCCCTCACGGAAAAGCCTAAAGAAGAGAAAGGAAGATTTAAATGGAAAACGAAGTAGTTATCGGCCTTGAAGTTCATGTTGAGTTAATGACAGAGAGCAAACTCTTCTGCCCATGCCCCAATCATTTTGTGCCCGAACCAAATGTTCACACCTGCCCTGTCTGCCTCGGCTTTCCCGGTGCTTTCCCCCGGCTGAACAGCGAAGCTGTGCAGCAGGCCCTGACTGCTTCGCTGGCATTGAACTGTGATATTGCTCTTTCAAGCTATTTTGACCGTAAGAACTACTTTTATCCGGATATGCCGAAAGGGTATCAGATTTCACAGTACTATGAACCTATAGGCAGTAACGGTCACCTGACTATTGAAGATGATCATGGCAGCATAAAAAAGATTCGTATTGGACGTGTCCACATGGAAGAGGATGCCGGCAAGTTGGTGCACGCTGCCGGGGGCAATGGTTCCAAGGTTGATTACAACCGGGCCGGGGTGCCCCTGGTTGAAATAGTGACTGAACCGGATCTTCGTTCTCCTGGAGAATCAAGGCGTTACCTGGAGCAGTTAAAAAGTATCTTACAATATGCCGGGGTTTCTGATTGCAAAATGGAAGAAGGCAGCCTGCGTTGTGATGCAAATATTTCACTGCGACCTAAAGGCAGTGAAACTTTTGGCAGCAAAACCGAATTAAAAAACATGAACTCATTTAAAGCAGTTGAAAAGTCGCTTGAACACGAAATACAAAGGCAAAGTGATGTTTTAAAAAGCGGCGAAGAGGTTATTTCCCAGACCCTGCGCTGGGAAGAAGATAAACAGGAAACAATTGTGATGCGCAGTAAGCTTGAGGCGCATGACTATCGCTGTTTTACTGATCCGGAACTGTCTCCGCTGGTATTAACTGCCGAAGCGGTTGAAAAAGCCAGGGCCACCCTGCCTGAAATGGCAGAAGCCAGGGCTGCCCGCTTTAAAAGTGGATACAACCTGCCTGAATATGATGCCGGAGTATTGACTGCATCGCGCTGTCTGGCCGATTACTTTGAAGCATGCCTTGAAAGCTATAATAATCCGAAAGAGGTCAGTAACTGGATTATGGGTGAACTCTTGGCCCGTCTTAATGCTGCCGGCCTGGAAGCGGATCAGAGCAGTTTTCTCCCGGAGCATCTGGCTGAATTGCTGCAGATGATTGATGAGAATTTAATCAGCGGCAAGATCGGTAAAGAGGTTTTAGAAAAGGCTTTTGAAAGTGGCCAGTCTCCCCGAACCGTGGTTGAAGAAGAAGGCCTTCTCCAAATTTCCGACCAGGGAGAACTGGAAGAGATCGTTGATAAGGTTGTTGCGGCCAACCCTGATAGCGTGGAAAAGTACCGCGTTGGCACAACCAAGGTCATCGGCTTCCTGGTTGGACAGGTGATGAAAGAAACTAAAGGCAAGGCGAACCCCAAGCTTGTAAATGAACTGCTTCTTAAAAAACTGAAGCAAGTGTAAAGTGCTGGCTGAACCACTACAACTATTACTAAATATTAAGCCTGCACTTGGTGATAAGCCCACTCAATCCACTGCATAGCTATTTCCAGGTCTGCTATGTCAACCGTGGCCCCGCACCAGAAGCGCAGTCCGCCCGGGGCATCGCGGTAAGAAGATATATCATATGCTGCCTCTTCAGCTTCCAGTAATTTAACCAATTTTTTCAGCTGGTCCGCTTCCAGGTCAATGGTCAGACAGACACTGGTATTTGAGCGGATGGTGGGATCCTCGGCCAGAAAGTCAATCCAGTCGTGCTCATCCACGAAGCCCTCAATTACTTTTAGGTTTTCCATGCTGCGCTTTATCAGGCCTTCCAGCCCGCCAATACTTTCAGCCCACTTTAGGGCATCCAGGTAATCCTCATTGCATAGCATGGAAGGAGTATTGATGGTAGAGCCTTCAAAAATATCTTTCATCAGGCTGCCGCCTTTTGTCAGGCGGAATATTTTCGGCAGGGGCCAGGGTGGAGTATAGCTTTCTAATCTTTCAACTGCACGGGGCGAAAGGATTAACATGCCATGGGCGGCTTCCCCTCCGAGAACTTTTTGCCAGGAAAAAGTGGCAACATCTATTTTGTCCCAGGGGATTTCCATGGCGAAAACTGCGGAGGTGGCGTCACAGATTGTTAGCCCTGTTCGCCCCGATGGTATAAAGTTGCCCCCGGGAACTTTAACCCCGCTGGTAGTGCCATTCCAGGTGAAAATAACATCATGGTCAAAGTTAACTTCTTCTAAGTTGGGCAGCAAACCGTAATCTGCTTCAAAAAATCGGACATCATTCAGCTTAAGCTGCCTGGTGATATCATCGGCCCAGGTTTTACCGAATGATTCAAAAAAGATAACATCTACTGGTTTTTCTCCAAGTAAGTTCCACATGGCCATCTCAAAAGCTCCGGTATCTGATGCGGGGACAATACCGACCAGGTAATCTTCTGGCAGGTTTAAAATATATTTTGTTTTTTCAATGGCTTCTTTCAAGCGTGCTTTACCGGAACTGCTGCGGTGTGAGCGGCCCAGTGGTGCTTCATTCAGGTTTTCCAGTTTATAGCCGGGCCTTTTGGCGCAGGGGCCTGATGAAAAAAAAGGCCGGGCTGGTTTTTTTGTCGGTTTGGTGTACATTATTTATCCCTCCAGCTTTATAACATTTACAACTAAAATAATATATTAGCTGCGATTATAAGTAAACAAAAACATTAGCATATGTTATACTAAACGACATAAATGAAAAATATTATCAATTATTTAGGACTTTAAAGTATTGAAAATAGCTATACCTTGATATAAACGAATAAAATTTTCAATAAGGGAGTTGAGGATTAATGAAGATTTTGGTGGCTTTTGCATTGATAGTGATGTTGTTGGTCAGCGGTTGTGCCGCTACTCAGCCTGAGAATGATATGGATATTAATAATGATGCTGATGGCCAGGTGATTAATGTCGTAACAACAATCTATCCCCTGGCCGATATTGTTAATGAGCTGGGTGGAGATCGTGTGAATGTGAGCTACCTATTACCGGCCGGAGCCAGTCCCCATACTTATGAACCTACGGTGGATCAGGCCAGGGAAGTTGAACGGGCTCATTTATTTGTTTATATCGGTGCCGGGTTGGATGACTGGGCGGTTGATCTGGCCAGGGCAGCGGAACCTGGCCCGGAGCTCCTGGATTTATCGGAGAAAGTTGATCTGATTGAGTCTGCCGGCTACCGCAGCGTTAATAATGAAGGAAATGAAGAACATCTTGACTGCGACCATAACGATGATCATGATCATCATGATTGCGATCATGACTGCTGTCACGATCACGGCCCAAACGATCCCCATTACTGGCTTGATCCAATTATTATCCGGGATGATGTTTGTCCCGCAATATCAGGACAATTTGCATCAATTGATCAGAAGGGCAGGGATTATTATGAAGAGAATTTGATGAGATACCAGGGTGAGCTTACAGCCCTGCATGAGGATATTGAGACAGCAGTATCCGGCTTTTCTCACCAGGGATTTATATCTTTTCACTCTGCCTGGCAGTACTTCAGCCAGCGCTACGACCTGGAGGAAGTTGCTGTTGTTGCACAGTTTCCGGGTCAGGAGCCTTCGGCGGGCTGGGTGGCTGAACTGGTTGGTATAATCAGGACGGAAGATATTGGCGCTATTTATGCCGAGCCTCAGTTCCCGGTGGCCCTGGCTGAAAGAATTGCAGAAGAAAGCGGGATCGATGTGAAAATCATAGATCCTCTTGGAGGAGAAGATGTAACAGGGCGTGAATCTTATCTTGAAATGATGCGTTTTAACCTGGCCGCTTTTAAAGATGCTATGCAATAAGTTGGCTTAAGGTTTATTTAATAGAGAGGCTGAGTTAAATGAAAGATATTATCAGGGCAGACCAGGTTCAGGTGGAACTGGGCGGCAAGAAGGTTTTAGAGGATATAACCTTTACTGTGCCAGGCGGTGAATTGACCGGTATTATAGGTCCGAACGGAGCCGGTAAAACAACATTTTTGCGGGCTGCTCTCGGCCTGGTACCAATTAGCAAGGGGCAGCTTGAGGTCTTCGGAGTTCCTGTCGAGAGACTAAGAGAGGTCCGCCCGAGAATTGGTTATATGCCTCAAAGACAATCGTTCGAGAGGCGGTTCCCCCTTTCTGCGGCAGATGTTGTGGCCGGTGGTCTGCTAACTCCTGAGACCATGCTGCGCCGTATCCCCGGAAAAGGTGGAAAAATTAAAACGGCTCTTCACTTTGTGGGAATGGAAAGCTACTATAAGCGGCCTTTTCAGGACCTTTCCGGTGGTGAACAGCAAAGGATTCTCCTGGCCAGGTCCCTGGTCCGGCAGCCTGAGCTTTTAATGTTGGACGAACCAAATGCCGGCCTGGATTTCCCGGCTCAGCAGAGCTTTACCGAACTGATCCAGAGCTTGAAAAGGGATAAGGGCCTGACAATATTAATGGTTTCACATGACCTGGTGTCAGTTGCTTCAGCTGCAGACCAGCTGGTTTGTATCAACCGGACCATGCATATTCATGGGCTCCCTGTAGATGTGATGCATAGTCCTTGCCTGGATGAAGCTTACCGCTGCCAGTTTGATTTACTAAGCACCCTGGATAAAGGGGGCGGACATTCTTGAGTGAAATATTGGAATATGGATTTATGCAGCGTGCACTGGTGGCGGCCCTTTTGGTAGGAACGCTTTGTTCTACAATATCGTTTTTTGTTGTTTTAAAAAGACTTTCTTTTCTGGGGGCTGGTATATCTCATACTGCCCTGGGGGGGATAGCTCTCGGTTTAATCACAGGAATTGACCCTGTTTTTTCCGGCTCTGTTTTTGCTGTTGGAACGGCTATGAGTACCGGATATATCAGCAGGATTGGCAAGATCAGCGAGGATACCGTGATCGGTATCTTCTATGCATCGGGAATGGCCCTGGGAATTGCCCTAATCAGCACTTTCAAAGGATATTATCCTGAACTATTTGCCCTGCTTTTTGGGAACATATTGTCTGTTTCCCCCCGGGATCTTGCTTTTATGGCGATAGTCCTGGTTATTATAACAGTTTTTGTGATCATTTTTTTCAGAGAGCTGGTGATGATCTGTTTTGATGAGGAGATGGCTGAAGCTGGCGGCCTGCCTGTTTCCTTTATTTATATGGGGCTGCTGGCAGCTATGGGGTTGACGGTCATGGTTTCCATTCAGTTGGCCGGGGTGGTCCTGGTGGCAGCCCTGATTGTTATTCCCGGGGCTACAGCTTACCGGCTTAGCAAAAATTACCGTACCATGCTTTTCCTGTCGATTGTATTCGGTTTGACCGGCAGTATTGGCGGGCTGTTTACCTCTTATTTTTATCCTGTTCCACCGGGAGCGGCAATTGTCCTGGTCCTGGCGGCAATATTTGCCCTGGCCATGGCGGTAAGGCCTATATTTGAAAAATACCAGGCAAAACAAACTGGAGTGAATGATCAGTGAATAAAGATGCGAATAAAGCAGCCCAGGAAGAATTGAAGCGCAAAGGGTATAAGCTGACCGGGCCGCGGGTGGCTATTATAAATTACCTGGCCGAAAGCCATGATCATCCTGATATGCGGAAAATATTCTCCGGTATAAGGACCGAGTATCCCGGTATTGGTATGGCTACCGTTTACCGGACCCTTGATCTGCTGCTGGAACTCGATATATTAAGGGCTATTTCTCTGAAAAAAAATCAGCTGCGTTATGAGTTGAAAAAGCCAGGTGATCACCATCACCACCTGATTTGTACAGGATGCAGCCAGATCATAGAATTTGGCAGCTGCAATTTTAAGCATATATCAAGGGAGATAGAGGCTGTAACCAGGTACAATATTGAAGATCATACTCTTGAAGCTTACGGGCTTTGTCCGCAGTGTCAGGCCGGGTGAGCTGTTATTACTTCAGCTTCATTCAACTGAAAAAATATAATAATAGATCGGTTGACCCCCGTATTGCAGTTCTATTTCAAGATCTGGATATTCTTCGGCTATTATTTTTGCCAGGGCTGAAGCATCTTTTCGTTCAACATCCTGTCCGTAAAAAATGGTGATTATATCTTTACCCTGGTCTGCTGCCGCACGGGCCAGGTCTAAAGCTGCCTGGTCAAGTTTATTCCTTGATGTGATAATATCTTCTCCGCACAGTCCCAGGAACTGTCCATATTTTATGGTTTCACCCTGGATTACAGCATCCCTGGTTGCGTAAGTTAAAAGGGCGGTTGTTACCTTGCTGATGCTTTCTCTCATGGTTTCAAGGTTTTCCTCGATTTGCAGGTTGGGGTTGTAAGAGAGCAGCGCGGCTAATCCTTCGGGAAGAGTTCTGGTTTCAAGCACCTCTACCCTTTTGCCGGATAAAGCTTTAACCTGTTCTGCAACCATGATAATATTTTTATTATTAGGAAGTATAATGGCTGACTCCTGGTCCAGGTTTTCTACAGCACTGAGTAAGTCTTCAACATTAGGATTCATGGTTTGCCCACCGAAAACAATTTCATCTGTACCCAGGCTTAGAAATATTTCCCGGAATCCCTCGCCAAAAGAAACCGAAATAATTCCGGTTAATCCAGGTTCCATCTTTTCAGGACCGGGTAGGATAATAGAACTTTCTACCTTGCTGTCTCCGGCATTTTTTTCCTTTTGCTGATCAAGCATATTGTCAATTTTTAAGTCGTGTAAGGTTCCATATTGCTGGGCTTTTTCCAGAACAAGGCCAGGGTTTGCAGTGTGAATATGAACTTTGGCTACTTTTCCATCTTCAGCAAAGAGCAGTGATTCGCCCAGTGAAGTCAACTCATCCTTAAGCTTATGAAAAGCCCCTTCATCTGACTTGACTATTAGCTCGGTACAGTATGGGAAATCTAGAGAAGTTATTTCTGTAAAGCTTGTTGTCGCAGCAATAAGCGGTTCTGACTCTTCAAGGTTATTCATATCCTTATAGTGAATCACGTCAGACATTGAGCGTTTTAAGGCATACAGGCATCCTTCCACGAAAACCAGAAGTCCCAGGCCCCCTGCGTCAACTACGCCCGCTTCTTTAAGAGCGGGCAGCATATCAGTGGTTCGGGCTAAAGCGCTTTTGCCATTTTTAATAGCAGCCTCGATACTGTTGTTAAGGTTTTCTCCCTGCCGGGAAGCAGAGCGGATGCCGCGGGCCATTTCTCTTGCTACAGTAAGAATAGTTCCTTCGACCGGTTTAGACACAGCCCTGTAAGCATAAACAACACCATACTGGAAAGCCTTACTCAGCTCACCGGGTGTTATATATTCTTTTTTTCTTAATCCCCGGGCAATACCCCGCAGGATTTGTGATAAGATTACTCCGGAATTGCCCCGCGCACCCATCAGGGCCCTGGAAGCGACAATCTCTGAAAGCTCCCCTACTGAGCTACCCTTGTATTCCATTGAACCTTCTGTGGCAGCTTTTAGGGTCATAATCATATTTGTCCCGGTATCACCATCTGGAACAGGGAAAACATTTAGGGCATTAATTTTTTCTACTTCCCGTTCAAAAAAGTAGTTGGCGCCAATGATCATTCTTTTAAAGTCATTTACATGAAGGGTATCTTTTAAGCTTGATTTAGAAGCAGTGTTCACAGTGAATTCTCCTGTTAAAGATAATCATTCTTACTATGCTGAATAATAACATAAATTGTTTCGAAAAGCTAATAAATAGATATGCCTAAACCTGGTTTCGCAGCATTAATTCTGACGGATGAGGTTCCAGGTAAGTTTGATTTTGCAAATAAGATGCATCATATTTCCTGATAAAGTGATTGGTCAGGGTTAAAGGAACAACTAGTGGTGATGTGTGGTTTGCATAACTTTCAATTAATGAGATCAGTTCATTTTTTTCGTCGCTGCTGATCAACTTTTTGAAGTGGCCTGCAATATGATAAAGGACGTTAACATTCTTCTTAACGGTGGCTTTTAATGACATGGCTTCCATCAGGTCGAACTGATATTCTGTCAGCAGTTTTTCTTCAGGGATATCCTTGCCTGCTGCAACCAGTTTGCCCATTTTTGACAGGTGTTTAGGACTGTGAGACATCAGTTGCAGTTTATGGCTGGTGTGAAAATTAATTAGTGATTTATAATCTGGTTTTTGCTGCAGAAAATTTTTCCAGCGGTAATAACAAAAAACTTTTTCAATAAAATTTTCACGTAATCCGGGATCATTCAGTCGACCCTCCTCTTCAACCGGCAGCAGTGGGAAGTGATCGGTAAATGCTGCGGGAAAAAAACCACGTCCATTTTTTTGTGAATGACCGGATTCATGATAGACCTTAACTTTGTGCAGGCCTGAGCTGGGAGAGTCTTTCTTAAAAATGAAAGCGCAAAGATCATTCTTTTCCAGTTCTCTAACCCGGGCATGGCAATAACTGAGCATCTTTTCGGTAAGATCTATTCCGCTTCTTGATGTAACCAGGCGCGGAGTTTCCGGATCTCCTAGCAAGCGCATAGCTTCTCTCGGTATTGGTAATCCGCATTCTACTTCCGGACAGACTGGGACAAAATCGAAGTATTTTCCGAGGGTATTTGTTATGTAACGGTCATGTTTGTGGCCGCCATCATAACGAACCGGATTGCCAAGCAGGCATGAACTAACACCAACGCGGATTTTTCCCTGCATTATTGCATCCCTCCATAAATATATTTTATAACTATTCTCTAATTAATGAAAAATTCCTTTAAGCACAATAATGTATAATGCATGGAAAGCTTTCGAGATCTGCTGCATTTCGCAGTAAAGGCAAGTTTAAAATGAAAAGACTTTAAAGGATTTCTTTTTATTAAGTCAGAAGGTATAATTATGTTAAATAGCTATTGTTCGTGCATCATATGGCGTTCAGAAAGATCAGGCTAGCAGGCTTTTCAACCAAGATTAATGGATATTATCCAGCAGTGGAACCGGATATAATACATATTGGTCTGATTAATACAAAGATATTCAGGTTAAAAGGGAGATTGAAGGGAGAAATGTCAAATGCTAAGTAAAAATTGGGGTCTTGCTTTTACTTCACTGGTTATTGCTGTCTTTATTATTACCGGCTGTGGAGGCGGTGAAATGGAGGCAGAAGTTGCTGAAGAAAGAACTGTCTTCGAAGGCAGAGGTATTTATATCGGACAAATTGATAGCCAGTCGGTAGAAATAGAAATGGCTGGAGAGACAAGAGCTTTTGCCATTGGAGATGGAATTGATTTGAGTGGAATTCCTGATGGATCGGAAGTCGCTATTACATATATTGAAGATGAAGAACGTCCTTTGCTGCAATCAATAGAAGTACTCGGAGTTGAAGAAAAGGAAGTAATCCAGGGAGAAGGGATATATGTAGGGCAGATAGATATGAATTCTGTGGAGATTGAAGTAAATGGAGAGCCTGCAGCATATGCTATTGGAGAAGGTCTCAGTGTCGAAAACATTGAAGATGGCTCCAAGATAAAGTTTACTTATAGTGAAGATGCAGCAAGGCCCATTCTTAAATCAATCGAAGTGATTAAAGCTCCGGAAGAAGAGGAAATCGATATGGTTCTTGCCGGAGAAGGCACCCTAATCGGATTAATTGATTCGCGCTCAGTTGAAATTGAGGTTTACAGGGCCTTTATGCTGGACGAAGATGTAAATATTGAAGGTATTGAAGATGGGTCCCTGGTAGCTTTTACTTTTACTGAAACCGGTCAGAGAGCTGTTATAGATTGGATAGAAGCAGTTGATGAATATATAGAAGGTGAAGTAATGCACGGTACGCTGGTTGGTCATATAGACAGCCAATCGATTGAAATCCGGTATGTCCAGGCTTTTACTATAGGTGATGCCATCAATATTGAAGAATTTGACGAAGGGGCAGAAGTCATTTTTACCTATAGTGTCGATTCTCACCGACCACTACTGGAGACACTAACAGAAAGATAGCCATTTTGAAACATGCAAATTAAGCAGGCCGTCTTACCGCAAGCAATTGTGGAGATGGCCTTTATTAGGGTTTATTCATTTCCAAAACCTCTTGTTTTATAGCTGACTTACGTGTTAATATAAGTGAATGATAAAAAAGTTTGTTTCATATAAATTACCTGTACAGATCGGGATAAAAGTTTGAGAGGGGTAATATAATGATAGATTGTAAGAGTTGTGGCATGGGTTATGACAAAACTGAATATGAGTTTTGTCCCTATTGCGGGCATGTTCCGGAAGATGAACCGGAAAGTTCTAATAAGATTATTGATGAACCACAATATAAAGAAAGTGAATCAAGAAAAAGGGAAGAAAAAGAAGGTGAAGGTGAAAAACCAGCCACCGGTGGCGTTAGCAAAGTGATGTATGCTGTAATTGCAGTGGTTGCAGTTGTAGTTATTGTTGCTGCAGTTTCTGCAATTTTTGCACTTGGTGACTCAGGAGTTACTGTTCCTGACAGGTATGACACTATCCAGGAAGCAATAGATGCTGCTGATGACGGTGATGAAATAGTAATTGACGTTGGCACCTATAGAGAGAATATAGACTTCAACGGAAAAAGTATTACAATACGCAGTATTGACCCTGACGACCCTGATGTTGTTGATCAAACCATCATTGATGGTGGTGGCAGTGGTTCGGTGGTTTCTTTTCGCAGCGGTGAAACTGAAAATGCAGTTTTAAAGGGCGTAACAGTAACCCGAGGAAGCGGTATTGTTATATCCGGTGGTAGTAATCCAGTCATAGAGAAATGTGTGATAGAAGATAACAATGCTGAATTTGGAGCCGGAATGGCAATTTTTGATTCATCTCCCACAATCATTAACAATACTATTATTGGGAACGCCGGTTTTCTTGGGGGCGGCCTGTTTATCGAAGAATCATCTCCCCATATTGAGGGGAACAGGATTGTCCGGAATCGCGCAGAGATGGGTAGTGGCATGGTGATAATTTCCAATTCATCTCCTACTATTATAGATAATCGCATCGCAGATAATGTAGCTGAAAGGTTGGGTGGAGGTATTGTCGTAGCTGTAGATTCCACGCCGACTATCCAGGGCAACACTGTTGTCGGTAATTCAGCCGAGCGAAATGGCGGGGGTATTTTGATTGAAGAATCTGAGCCACTGCTTGATGGTAATACTATCTCCAGAAACCGAGCAGCTAACGGAGCTGGAATATTTATTGTTAACTCCCTAACTACTGCCTTGAGAATTACCGGCAACACCATAAGTGAGAATTTAGCTGCAATCGCCGGTGGAGGTCTTTATATGGAAGGTTCATCACCTAATGTTGAAAATAATGTTTTTTCTGAAAACATATCCGATCATCTGGGTGGAGGAGCTGCAGTATATAATTCTTCCCCGATTTTTAGATTAAACAGTTTCGAAGGCAATGATGCCCAGGGACCCGAAGGTGGAGGCGCTATCTGGGTGTCGGCAGATTCGGAGCTTGACTTAAATGATCCTGATGATAATAGTTACCAGCGAAATAACCCTGACGATCTTGTTTATGAATGATCTTAAACTGAAGGTATCTAAAATTGATTATTTCCATCAGCTGAAAGGAGCAGTAAAATGAGTGAAAATGGCGGAAGCAAGTCCCGCGTTTTAAAGATAGCAGGAGTGGTTGTTGCAGTCCTGGTTTTGGTTGCAGCAGCTGTTTTTTTTGTGACATCAGTTTACAACCCACATATAACAGTTCCCGGAGATTATCGTACTATTCAGGAAGCAATTGATGCGGCCGAAGATGGTGACATGATCATAGTAGAGCCTGGAGTTTATTACGAGCAGTTGGATTTCATGGGAAAAAATATTACTGTAAGAAGTACAGACCCGGAAGATCCTGAGGTTGTGTCCGAAACTGTTATCGATGGGCGTAAGAGAGGCTCAGTTGTAACCTTCCAGGGTGGTGAAGGTGAAGGTGCTGTTTTGCAGGGCTTTACCCTGACGAGTGGAGTGGGAACCCGTGCTTCGGTTAGTTACGAAGAAGAAGGAGAAGAAGTCGTAAGCGAAGGCTTTTTTGGCGGAGCTGTTTTCATTACCAATTCCAGCTCTCCAACAATAATGAATAACAATATTTCCGGTAACAATGTGGACATTGATGGTGGTGGTATCGCCGTAAAGGATGAATCAAACCCGGTTATCCGGTATAACATTTTTGAGGATAACACCTCGTATAGCGGTGCCGGAATCTCTGTCTGGGAATCAAATCCGATCATTGAAGAAAACACTTTTCGACAAAACAGGGCCAGGTTCCTGGGCGGAGCAATCGCGGTAGACATGGACTCTGCACCGTCAATAAGTGGAAATGAAATGCATAACAATTCGTCTACCGGTGGAGGGGCAATTTCTGTTTGGAAAGCAGATCCGATCATTACTGATAATATTATGCGCAATAATGCTTCTCTTTGGACGGGTGGCGGCATTACCATGGTGGACTCTTCACCAACAATAGATGGTAATGATATCAGCCGAAACACTTCAAATAATTACGGGGGCGGTATTGCCGTTACCGGTGGGTCAACGCCGGTGATCAGTAATAATCAGATTAACCGGAATTATTCCGAAGAAAGCGGCGGTGGAATTGCAGTGATCGAAGGATCGGAAGCTACGATCATTGATAATATTATTTCTGAAAACACAGTGATCTTAGGTGGCGGTGGTCTTTATATTCATGATTCTTCACCAAGTATTAGTAGTAACAATATATATGGCAATGTTGTTCAGCAGGATGGAGGCGGCATAGCTATTTTAAACGGTTCTAATCCGGAATTGATTGGCAATATTATTGATGAAAACACTGCCGGCCGGGCCGGTGGCGGTATGGTTGTCGGAGGTGAATCCACGGTGCAGCTGGAAGATAACACAATTAGCGGCAATCAAGCTGGAACCGGTGGAGGAATTATTGTTCAGCAGTCTGCCTTGAATATGTTCAGGAATAACCTGGTTGAAAATAAGGCTCAGGGTGGATCAGGTGGCGGCATAATTCTGGTTGCGAGTTCTGTAGCTGAGATAACCGGCAATACGTTTACCGCGAATGAAGCGGTTGAGTTTGGTGGCGGTCTTGTTGCTTTTGAAGAGTCAATTATTACATTAATGGGAAATGATTTTACTGATAATAAGGCTGAAATTGGCGGCGCTTTTATCGGTTTCGGTGATGCAAGTATCGACTTGGCGGATCCAGATGATAATACATACAGCGGTAATATCCCTGAAGATGTAGAAGATATAGAAGATATAGAAGATGAAGAACTTGAAAGCGAAGAAGGAAATGAAGATGAAGAGAATAACTAATGTAGAAATATAAAAAGTTAAAGATGTTTTAAAAATAGCAGGGGCACCCTTTTAGGGTGCCCCATGTTTTCTTATTTTTTCGAGATCTCATTCAAGTAGGCCTGGTAAATTCTGAAACCGCCATTTAAGTTACGAACCCTGGTAAATCCATTTTGAGCAAGAATGCGGGTGGCCAGGTAAGATCGCAGGCCTACGCTGCAGTAAGTAATGATATCTTTTCCT
>PXFD01000160.1 GCA_003564505.1 Syntrophomonadaceae bacterium | reverse complement strand
TTAAGTTTCTGGTCAGCCTGGTGGCAACCGGGAAATCAAGACCATAGTCAAGAATTTTGCCGTCCTGGTAAAAAATTTCTGCGGGAGTTCCTTCCATCATAATACAACCCTGGTCCATCACGATCATTCTGTCGCAATGAACAACTTCGTTCATATAATGCGTAAGTAATATGATCGTAATTCCTTCTTCACGGTTAAGGCGCAGGATGTTGTCAATCACTTCTCGCCTGCTGCGCGGATCAAGGTGGGCGGTAGGTTCATCCATCACAATACATTTTGGTCGCATGGCAAGGACCCCTGCAATAGCGACCAGCTGTTTTTGCCCTTCAGATAGCTGGTTGGGAGACTCCTGCCTTAAAGGTTCCAGTTTTAGGGTTATCAGGGCATGGTCGACCCGCTCCCTGATCAGATCAGGAGGCAGTCCCAGGTTTTCCGGCCCGAAAGCAATATCTTCCTCAACAATGCTGCTAACCAGTTGATTATCCGGGTTTTGGAAAACCATCCCCACCATTTTGCGGATAGAAGGGATATTTTCACGGTTTGAAGTAGAAAGGCCGTCAACCAGAACTTTACCCTCATCTGGTGTTAGCAAGCCGTTGAAGTGGCGGGCCAGGGTAGATTTTCCGGATCCATTTTGACCAGTAATGGCCAGTATTTCTCCCTGCCTGACATGCATGTTTACTTCTCTTAAGGCTTGCACTTGCCTAACGCTGCCGGTTTGATATGCATACGACAGGTTAAATGTTTCTATTAAAGGATTCAAAATATACATCACCTAAAGTATTTTATTTCTTCAAAGAATTATGCTCTTCAACCGGTCTGACCCGTTGTATGCCCTTTACCAGGACTACCGTAAGGATTGCTGCAACAATAAGCTCTGGGATACCATGCAGGACCCCGATTGATATAGAAACTTCAGCAGGCAGGTAGCCTCTCCAGGTAGCCATGGTCATGACGAGAACAGTATTAGTTGCAGCGCCAAAAGCCCCGGCCAGGGCGTAAGCCAGGATGATGTTAATTCTTTTAGTTAAAAAGTAAACCAGGTATGCTACCGGGCCAATGAAAAGACGGGGTAGTATCGATACAAGGGGGTCGGCAAAAAAAGGAGCGCCGGGTTGCAGAAAGCTGAAAAGCCCAAATATAGCTCCGGTAATCAGACCGACAACCGGCCCTTCAAGGATAGCACCCAAAATTACGGGAATATGCATAATAGTTGCATGCCCGGCAGGTGTAGGAACAGGGATAAAACCAAGTCGGGTTACCCCCAGAAGAATAGAGATGGCACCGAGAATTCCTGATATTACAATTTTACGGACTGATAAGTTCAATTTATTGTTCCTCCCAGTACTGAAATTAACCAACTGTAGGTTCTACATAATTGGAGGGGAATCCTTCATTATTACAAAAAATCTGGATTATATGGTTAGTCTAATGTTTAAGGCAGAAGGAATAATCGTGTCTGGCAGCGAAATTATGTCATGAGCTATATAAACGTAAGCAGCTTAAAGGAGTTAAAAGATGATCAAAAAAATAGTTATAATCCTAACAGCAATGATAGCTGTGTTATTAATGATGACTTCCTGTAACAATGAAGAAGAGCAGATGCGAACACCGGGCAGCACATCCGTTGGTGGTGCTGTTATTTTAACTGGTTCGGAGATTGATGACGAATGGCAAATAGTAGAACCACAGGTTTACTTTTCAGCCAATGAAGAATTTTATTTTTATTTTCACAATAACCTGACCTTTGATACCGAGCAGGTAACAATCCAGCTAATTGATAATAGGGATGAAGAAATACTGGCAGAAAACGTCTTTGCAGTCGACCCGGAAGAAAAAGTACTTGTTGACATGGTATGGTTTGGAAAAGAAGGGATGTATACAATAAAGGCTTTAGTTGATGAAGAAATAAGAGCCACCAGGGAAGTTCTTATTGAATAGCATTGATTCCAGCGCGGGTTTTTGATCTTATATATAAACTGGGCACTTTGCCCAGTTTATTATTTTGCTTTTCCAGGCAGGAATAATAGCAACCCCGTCGAATATGCAGGAAGATATTGACCCGGTAATTTGCCGGGAAATAAGTTCTGGGGGTTTTATTAATGAATTTCAAGGTGCGCTTTGCCCTTGTCTGCCTGATCGTCTTAATTATGTTTATATTACATAACAGCTTCTGGTTATGGGGACTTGATGATAAGGTTCCTCTTCTCTTCGGCTTTATGCCTTTTGCCTTTTCCTACTATGTTGGCTATACTTTTTTGGCCCTGGTAGCCATGAGGCTTATAATCGCATTGGCCTGGCCTGATCCTCCTGAAGACCTGTTTGATGCCGAAAAAGAGGAAGGAGCCACCAGAGGATGACTGCCACTGTCAGCATAGCATTGATTGCCCTTTATTTTTCTGTTCTAATCGGTATTGGAATTTACGGGGCCAGGGTTAGCCTGAAGACCAGGGAAGATTACTTTCTGGCTGGACGAGGGCTTGGTAGCCTGGCTATTTTTATGGCTCTTTTTGCCAGCAATATTACTGCCTTTACCATCATTGGTCATGCCGGTTTTGCCTATGAAATTGGTTACGGGGCTTATGGCTATGTAATCGGATGGAGTATTTTTATCACTCCTTTCACCTATTACCTGGTTGGCTATCGTTCATGGTTATTAGGGAAACGTTACGGTTACGCCACACAGCCCCAGGTATTTGGCGGGATATTTAACAGCAAACTTGTCGGTCTTCTTTTTTTAATCCTGCTGCTTTACTATACTGTTCCCTATCTTGTTGTAAGTATTATCGGAGGCAGCCTGGCCTTTTCTACCATAACGGATGGAGCTGTGCCTTACTGGTTAGCCTCTATAATCATAATTGGCATTTCCCTGGTCTACACGATACCTGCCGGCTTGCGCGGCACAGTGTGGACTGATGTATTCCAGGGAATTTTATTCCTGGTAGTGGCAGTACTGCTTCTGGGGGCCGTTGCCCAGGCCCTGGGAGGATTTTCTGCAATTACTGAGCAGATTGTTGAGCGGAACCCTGCCATGCTGCGGAGGGAACTTTCAGAAACAATTGCCCCGATTAACTGGTTTAGTTTCTCTTTTATCAATTCAATTGCTGTGATTGTATTTCCCCAGATGTTTACCAGGATCCTGGCTGCTCGTCAGAGCAGCAATCTGAAAAGGGTCAGCCTTTATTATCCCCTGGCTATGGCCGGTATTTTTGGAGTTTCTACTTTGCTTGGAGTGTGGGGCTCAGTGGCCATCCCGGGACTAAGCGGGATCGATTCTGATAATATTGTCCCCATGTTAATTCATCAATTTCTTTCACCAGCCTGGATGATTTTGGGGTTGGTGGTTATACTGGCCGTAGTTAAATCATCTATCGATTCTCAGCTGCTTTCCATCACTCACCTGGTGACCGATGACTTCCTGCCCTGGTTTAAAAGGCTTAGTTCAGGGCAGGCCGTATTTTGGGGCAGGATTCTACTGATTATATTTGCCATAATCGCTTTTTACATTGCCCTGGTTCGCCCGGCTGCCATTCTGAGCATTGCTGCTTTTGCTTTTTCCGGTTTCTCGGTTATTCTGCCGGTTATGATTGGTGGGCTGTACTGGCCCAGGGCTAATAAGTATGGCGCCTGTGCGGCCCTGGTTTTCCCTGCTGTGATGCTGCATCTGTGGTATCTTGAAATTTTACCGGGATGGACCACGTTTGGCTTTATGCCGGTATTTCCTTCATTTATCCTGGCTGCTATAACTTTGGTGGTTGTATCCTTACTGACTGAACCGCCATCCCCTGAGCAGCAGGAGAAAACGTTCGGTATTTTTAAACGGGTCTTTAAATATGATGACCAGGCCATGAATTGAAATCTCAAAGCTATTACTCAGATACAGCTTTATCAGCAGGCTGAAATTTATCAGTTAATAATAAAAAGGAGCAAGTCATTAGTTAGTTTATCAACAACAAAATAATGAATAACTTAAATGGACCATTTAATCGCAGCATTTCATTAGTCGAGGCAATCTCTAACCGTTTCCTGTTAACCCTGACTCTGTATTACTGTACAGGTATTGTGATCGCATATTTATGGGTGGTTAGATCTACAGTTCCTGTATGGCCACTTTTGACGGTTTTGGCTTTATCTTTGCTGGCATATTATTACAATTTATTTACCCTGGATAAAGCAGTTCTTCTGCTGGTGACTGTAGCAGCGGGGGGAACTGCTTTTTACTATGCTTACCTGCCTTCAAATCAGGGTATAACTACTTTTTCCGGATCACCGGTCTATCTCGAAGGAACCATCATTGAAGAACCGCTTTATCATGATGAATATAGTGTCTATAACCTTGAGATTGAAGTGATTGAAACCGGTGGAGAGCGTTATCCTGTAAATGGTGTTGTCCAGGCAAGAGTATATGGTGAGCAGGAAGAAAGATACTGGTATGGAGAGCGGTTGGGTATAAGGGGGACAATAATTGAACCGCGGGGCATGCGCAACCCGGGTGGTTTTGATTATCAGTTTTATTTGCGCAGCCAGGGTATAGATGCCCTGGTTTATACAAATTCTTCCCGGGTTTCTGCCCATGGAACAGGCCACACTAACTTTCTGGCAGCATCGGCAATCAGCCTGCGCAATGATATGGCTGAGACAATTATAACTGCTTTGCCATCCCCGTCAGCAGAACTGCTGGTAGCAATTTTATTTGGCCAGCGGCACTACCTGCCTGAAGAGCTTGAAGATAATTTTCGCCGGGCCGGAGCTGGTCACCTGATGGCTGTTTCGGGCTTGCATGTCGGCCTGGTAGCTGCCCTGGTGTTAGGGTTATGGAGTCGCCTGAACCTGCGTGGGCGTTTGCCCCTGGTTTTGGCGATAATCCTGGTTTTTGCATACGCTTACCTGACAGGGCTTCGCCCTTCTGCTTTGCGGGCGGCAATCATGGTGTCGCTGGCCCTGGGTGCAATGCTGCTGGATCGGGAACATGATCTGCCCACGGCAGTTTCATTTGCCGCCCTCATGACTTTATTTATCAACCCTTTACTGCTCTTTTCAATTGGTTTTCAGCTTTCTTATGCAGCTACTTTAGTAATAGTTTACGGTTATAAACCGGTAGAACGTTTGCTAAATCGTCTTTATGTACCGGGAATCTTAACAGGCCCTCTTGCAGTAACTATAGCGGCACAGCTAGGAGTCTTGCCCCTTTGTCTTTACTATTTTCATCATTTTCCGGTAGCGGCCCTATTATTTAATGTTATTTTGTTACCCCTAATTGCTTTTATTGTAGGGCTGGGATTGGCTGGAGCGGTGACCGGATTGTTATTTACTGCTCTTAGCGAAATAATGCTCTGGGCTGTCTATCCCCTGCTGGAAGTGATGATTTTCATAACTGCCCTGGCCAGGCAGGATTTTTTATACCAGGCGGTCTTTCCTCCTAGCATAACATTGCTTGCTTTCTACTATCTTTTTCTTTTCCTAATATTAAGGTGTTATTACCAGGGTTATTTCAAACAAGATGTTGTAAAAGAGAGCCTGGCTAAAAGGTTTAGCAGTCACGGGCCATATATTCGCTCAAAGATTTCCTGGTTCAGGCCAGCTAGCCTGGTTATTCTTGGTTTGACGCTGGCTGTTATTATAAGCTGGGCATCTATTCTTTATCCTGGCCAAAAAGAATTAAAGGTTACATTTATTGATGTAGGGCAGGGAGCTGCAGCTTTAATTGAAGCGCCATGTGGAATGGCATTCATGGTTGATGCCGGGGGTAGACCTGCCTACCTGGGCTGTCCGGGGGAGGTGGGAGAAAAGGTGGTCCTTCCTTTGCTGCGCCGCCAGGGTATTAAAAGACTGGACCTGGCCGTGATTACCCATCCGCATGAAGATCACTTTGGCGGGTTTATTCCTATTGTTGATAGCATCCCTATTGATATGGTTTTTGTATCTCAACTTCACGGGGGAACTGAGCACTATACAGCATTAATTGAGAATATATTTACAACCGGTGCACAGGTATACGAAGTAAAAGCAGGGCAGACCTGGTTATGCTGCGATAACCTGGTGCTTGAAGTGATTCACCCCCGGGAAAGGCTTTTAACAGGAACAGGCAGCGACCTGAATAACAATTCGATAGTTTTTAAAATGCACTACAAGGATGTCTCCATATTATTTACAGGGGATATTGAAGAAGAAGGGGTTAACCTTCTATTTAGGAATAATCAATGTCTCGAATCTGACTTCCTCTTAATACCCCACCATGGCGGCTATATGGAAAGTATGCCCCTTTTTTTAGAAGCTGTTGACCCTTTAGCGGCAGTTATTCAGGTTGGTGTTAATTCTTTTGGCCACCCTCACCCTTATGTTATAAGAACCCTGGAAGAGAAAGGTATTCCGGTATATCGCAATGATCAACACGGTGCTGTAATTATAGAGACAGACGGTACTGAATTAATCATTACTACAATGGAGCAACCTGCACTTCCTGTTAATTAATACACTAGCAGGATGAGAAAAGCAAGCTATTATCAAAAAGATAGCGACTAAGCCTGCCTGGGGAATAGTGTTCTTTGATCCTATTAGCTGCAACTGCAGTGCTTTAACTTTAGCTCTTCGCCTGTTCAGGCACTAATATTTCATTCGGTTATTGGAGGCTGAAAGGAATATTCCCTGTTTTGCAGAACATTATCTATCAGGTGATTAAATGGTTGTTATGGAGCAGTCAGAGGTTAAAAAATTAGTCAGTCAGAACGACAATGAAGCCCGGCGTGCGCTCTTTGAAGCTTTTTACGGGCGTACTTTTGCTGTTGTTTATAATATTTTGCGCCGGCGTGAAAATGCTGAAGATATCACCCAGGATGCTTTCATCAAGGCTTTCCAGAATATAGACCAGCTGCAGGATCAATCAAAATTTGGGGCCTGGTTAACAGTGATTGCTTCGAATTTAGCCCGTAACTACCTGAAGCGCGAAAAGAAAATAATTCTTACTGACGAACTGCCTGAAATATCAACGGGTTCATTTTCAAATGATACTGAAGAAGAAGCCCTGCGCGGTCTTGAAATTGACAGGGTCAGAAAGGCGATCAGGACACTGCCAACCGAGCAGTACCAGGTTGTTGTTCTGCAGTACTATCATGATTTAAAAGTGGAAGAAATTGCTTCAATGCTAGGCATTCGTGCCGGAACAGTCAAGTCACGCCTTTTCAGGGCCCGGGAAAAACTTGCCGGTGAACTGGAACTTGAACAGGGTTCAACTTGTCATACTAACAAAGGAGGTGGCTCTGACTGATGACAGAAGATAGGAAGTCAGAATTAAACAATGAATTAATCTGTAAAGCTCTGGAACTCGAAATGGAAGCTCTTGAAGCCCCTCCTGAACCCGGTAAGTGGGAAAGGATAGCAGCTGCCCTTGAAAAAGAAAAGGATATTCCTTCTTCCTACGTAAATCGGTTTAAATGGAGCAGGGTTGCTGTTGCGGCGGCGGCCTGCCTGGTTTTGGTTGTTAGCGGAATAGGGCTGGTTAGGAATCTTAATATTACGATTACTCCTCTTGCCGATGATGCTGCTGTACCGGAGGCTGCTGATGAAGTAGAAATATTCCACATGGACGAAGAACCTGTAGATATAGAAATTATGGAAGAAGATACTGCCCGGGCAACTTATGAAGGCATGCCGCCGGTAGGTGAAATAGACCCGAATCCACCTGCCTGGCCGGAGAGCTTGCCTGGTGATTACTATTTAAGCACTACAGTGCTTTTATCGGAGGCGGGGGATCCGGTTTACAGCGCTGCGCTTTATCATAACGGCAGCGCTGATCTTTTGCTGGTAAAAAAAGATCCCTTTGAAAAAGATATTTTTGGGTTTATAGATCATCTAGGTGGGCACATCCAATTAGACGTGCAGGATATTAAGAGAGTTAACGGCTTTATTCGCTTTACAGCAGGTGAAAAACTGGGCCTGGCCTGGCAGGATGCCGGCCGTAACCAGGCCCTTTTAGTTTTGTCCGGTCAGGAAGCTAAAGAAAAACTGAAAACTATTGCCGCTTCACTAAACTGAGGCTAAATGGTTGTTATCTATGAAGGATCTATATACTTCATCATTTTACGCAGCTTGTTTCCTACCTCAACTATCTGGTGCTTCTCTTCGATTTTTCTCAGGGCTTTAAACTGGGGCTGGTTAGCCTGGTTTTCTGTTACCCATTCCAGGGCGAATTGACCGTTTTGGATTTCGCCTAAAATATCTTTCATCTCGCTGCGGACCCGGTCATCAATAATCCTGGGGCCTCTGGTCAGGTCGCCGTATTCAGCGGTATCACTGACCGAATAGCGCATCCTTTCCAGCCCGCCTTCATAGATCAGATCAACGATCAGTTTGAGCTCGTGCAGGCATTCAAAATAGGCCACTTCGGGTTGATATCCGGCATCAACCAGGGTTTCAAAACTGGCTTTAACCAGTGCGGAGACTCCCCCGCAGAGAATAACCTGTTCCCCGAACAAGTCCGTTTCCGTTTCTTCCTGGAAAGTTGTTTCTATTACTCCCGAACGGGTACAGCCAATCCCTTTTGCATAAGCCAGGGCCAGCTGCTTGGCTTTTCCTGTGTAATCCTGGTGAACTGCCATTAGGGCAGGCACGCCGGCGCCTTCCTTGTATAGCCTTCTTAACAGGTGGCCAGGGCTTTTAGGGGCAATCATGAAAACATCAACATTTTCCGGAGGGATGACCTGGTTATAAATAACATTGAACCCGTGTGATACAACCAGGGCTTTTCCTTCAGTAAGATGGGGTAAAACTGATTCCCTGTAAACAGCAGGCTGGTAATTATCACCGATCAGAATTTGGATTAAATCTGCTTCCTTTGCTGCATCTTTTACAGTTGCTACTTCCAGGCCGTCCTTTTTAACCTGGCCCCTGCTTTTGCTTTCTGCGTGCAACCCGACAATTACGTCAAGTCCGCTGTCCTTAAGATTCTGGGCCTGGGAATGTCCCTGGCTGCCGTAACCTAATACAGCAATTTTTTTGTTTTTCAGGATGTTTAAGTCTGCATCCTGGTCGTAGTACATTACTGCCATCTGGTGATTCCTCCCTGCAATTTTGATAACATTACATATTAGCTATTATAAGCCAAACTCCTGCCGGATGCTCAATAAAAAAGGCAGGAATAAGCAAAAAGCAAAGGGATATGTTAAAATAGATGATAATTTGCCATTAAATTATACAATAGCAGATAAGAAAGGAAATAGATGGAAAAATTACTTGAACCTGTATTTTTATTTACTCAAAGCTTAAATATTATTACATTAATCGGAACGCAGTACATTACCGGCCTTCTTGTCATTCATAAAAATGTTAAGGTAAATTATACCCGCAAGATAAACCATTTCATGCTTTTTTTTGTACCGATATTTTTAAATCGTGGCTATGTTCATGAAGAATCAATCAGCCTCTTTGTTATAGGAGCTTTTTTGGCAGTAGTCAAGTTTATATTTTACATTAAACCAATCAGGGACAGGGTGCCCTTTATTAAAGTAATGTTTCGGTCATTTGATCGTCCGGAAGATCGTCCTTATACCCTGTTATGGCTTGTAACGCAGACAGCGGCAGGGTATTGTGTCCTGATTCCGATGAGCGCCCTGTTTGCCCACATAGGGTATTTAGACCTTGCCATAATTCCGATTTTGATTTACGGTATAGGTGACGGCCTGGCTGAACCGGTAGGTGTGCGTTTTGGCAAACATAAATACCGTACTCCGGCTTTATTTACCAGGCGGGAATACTACAGAACGCTTGAAGGCAGCTCGGTAGTCTTCTTGACCAGCCTAATTGTAGTAGCCGCATATTACAACTATTTTACCCCAACCCAGTTTTTTGTTGCTTTAATTACCGTGCCGGTAGTAATGACCCTGGTAGAAGCTGTCTCACCCCACACCTGGGATGCTCCTACCCTTTTCCTGGCCGGGTTTTTAGCACTTTACGGCATTAGAATGATTTGATAAGTGTTTCCGAAATATAAAGAAAGTCTGATTACCCTGGAGGCTGGTTTTAATGATTAAACAGGGAAAACAAATATATTTAGTGGTTTTAACAGCGGTGCTGTTTGCAGCATTGGTAATCGGTTGTCCTGCCATAGAACATGATGAGCCGATTAAGGAAGTTAAACTGGCGGCCAGCCCTGAATTCATCCATGAACCGGAAGGGCTAAACAGCCTGGAAGAAACTTATGATTTTCAGTTCGACCTGATCTACGAGATGGCGATCGGTTTTACCCACGAAGCCCTGCGCAGCGGTGATGTTGATGCGGCAATCGGTTATGCAACAGATGGAAAAATAGAAGAAATAGGCTTGATTAAACTGGAGGATGATCGAAATGCCTTTCCAGCCCGCAATCCTGCGCCGGTAATACGGTCTGAAGTGTTGGAGATGTACCCGGAGATTAAGCCTCTTTTAGAACAAGTGGCACCCCTGCTGGATAATATAACAATGACTCACCTGAACTACCTTGTTGATATTGAAGAAAAAGAGCCTGCCCATGTTGCAAAGGAGTGGCTCCTGGATAATGAGTTGATTGATGAATTGGCTCCGGAGACGGATGCGGTGATACCGGTTAAGGTAAGTTCAAAAGAATTTACCGAACAGCATATTTTAAGGCATATCACCCTTCTGATCCTGGAAAATGCCGGGGTGCCTGTAGTGGATATGGAGCAGATTGCCGGAACTGAGCAGATTCGCTCAGCTCTGATGATTGGCACCATAGATCTTTACTGGGAGTATACCGGTGTAGCCTGGAATACTATCTATGATCAGGAAAGAGTAATAACTGACTCTGACCTGGTTTACGAACTGATTTTAGAAAAGGATATGGAGCATGGACTGGTCTGGCTTGATTATGCGCCATCAAATAAAACTTACACGGTGATGATGATTCGGGAACAGGCTGAAGCCCTGGAAATAGTAACTATCAGCGACCTGGCTGACTGGGTCAGGCAGGTTCAGGCAGGAGATTTCTAAGGATGAATTTAGTCCCTCTTACAGGCAAGTATTTTTCTGAAAATCTTAAAACAGAAAAGACAATGCGAATAACTTTTAGTATAGCCATCTTAGTGATAGCTGTTATTTTAATGCTTTTCTGGACTCCCCTGCGTGATACCCGGTCAGCCTACGCCCTGGTTTCTTTTACCGTTACCAGTCCGGTTGTGCTTTATTTCTTCAGGGCGGTTACGATCCTCGGCAGTGAAGGGTTTTTCCTGGTTATGTTTTCGATTATTTTCTGGTCTTATAATAAAGCGCTTGGCTTTTTCGGCCTGGTATTTATGCCAATGGCAATATTTATTACCAGCGAAATCCCGAAAGATATGATCAGGCTTCCCCGCCCAGACGTCAGGGGTGTAACAGTGCCCACCTACACTTTCCCCAGCGGGCATACTTCCGGGGCAGTCAGCGTATGGGGATTTCTGGCGATTAATTTTAAAAAACGCTGGCTCTGGGCTTTATCGATAATGATTATTGTCCTGGTAGGGCTTTCCAGGGTAATGCTGGGCTATCATTTTCCCGGAGATGTTTTAGGTGGGATTATAGCAGGCAGTGTTTTGCTGGTCATACTTTTTGGCTTAGGCAGCAAACTTGAACCGGGCATTCTGAAAAAGTATTCTTTCCCAACCCTGCTAGCAGCTGCAGTTTTAATACCGCTGGTACTATCATTCATACCGGCAGTGTATGCTCCCAACCTGATGGGTTATGTTGCCGGTGCAGCTCTCGGGTTTTTACTTGAGGGCAAAGTGCTTAACTACGATCCCCGGGGCAATCTTTGGCAGCATTTGCTAAGAATCATTATTGGCTTAATCGTTATTGCTGTTGTATTGCTGGAGCTCGAACCGATCTTGCCCCGGGCAGCAGGGCTACTGACATTTACCTGTTTTGCTTTATCCACTTTCTGGGTAACTTTTTTGGCCCCGCTGTTATTCGTGAAGATTGGCCTTGCCCGGAAGATGTGAGGAATTATTAAAGCTGTTAGCTGCGTGATAATTGTGAATAATAATAATCAGGTGCAGGGTTTGATAAGCGAGTGAATAATAGTATAATAAGCTTATGTTGTTTATATCAATTTAAAAATGAAGGAGAGACAATTAATGAGCTTAAAGGGAACACAAACCGAAAAAAACATTTTAACTGCATTTGCCGGTGAGTCTCAGGCACGAAACAGGTACACTTACTTCGCCAGCCAGGCCAAAAAAGATGGCTACGTGCAGATATCTGCAATATTTGAGGAAACTGCAAACCAGGAAAAGGAGCATGCCAAAAGGCTGTTCAAGCTGCTGGAAGGTGGCGAAGTTGAAATACAGGCTTCATTTCCGGCCGGGGTTATCGGCAGTACCATGGAAAATTTAAAGGAAGCTGCCGGAGGAGAACACTACGAGTGGACCGACATGTATCCCGGTTTCGCCAAAGTAGCCAGGGAAGAAGGCTTTAATGATATCGCAGATATATTTGAGTCCATTGCCGTTGCGGAAAAGCAGCATGAAAAACGCTACCTGGGCTTAATGGAAAACATTAAGAATGGTAATGTATTTAAAAAAGACCAGGTTGAAAAGTGGTTCTGTCGCAACTGTGGTTATGTTCACGAAGGAGAGGAAGCTCCTGACCTTTGCCCATCATGCAACCATCCGCAGGCCCACTTTGAAGTAGTATGTGAAAACTGGTAAAGATAACAAATGGAGCCCGGGCCTACAAGCCGGGCTTCTTTTTCTTTAGGAGGAGTTAACTTGAAGCTGGTTCGCTTTTTAGACAGCGGAACTGTAAGATGCGGCAGGATGGAAGAAGATACTATTATTGAAACCAGGGAGCCCGGAAATGATTGGTTCAGCAAGCATGATGAGACAGGAAGACAGTTTAAGAGCAGTGAGGTGCAGCTTATTTCTCCCTGCCTGCCGTCAAAGGTTATTTGTCTCGGCCTGAACTATCGCTCTCATGCCGAGGAAATGAATATACCTTTGCCAAAAAAACCAATTATTTTTATAAAACCTTCGACTTCTGTTATTGGTCCTGGCGCTGATATAATTGCCCCGCCCCAGAGTAAAAGGGTTGATTATGAAGCAGAACTCGGGGTGGTGATCGGCAGAAAAGCTTTTAGCGTAAGCGCTGAAAACGCACTGGACTATGTTGCCGGCTATACCTGTGCCAATGATGTTACCGCCAGGGACAAGCAACCTAAAGAAGGGCAGTGGACTTATGCCAAGAGTTTCGATACCTTTTGCCCCCTGGGGCCGGTTATAGAAACGGATATTGATAATCCTGAAGGTCTTGTCGTCCAGGGTTTTTTGAACGGAAAAAAAGTCCAGGAAGCGCCTACATCCGACCACTATTTTACCGTAGCCGAGATAATTGAATTTGTATCCGGCTGTATGACTTTGTTGCCCGGGGATGTTATTTTAACCGGCACACCGTCAGGAATTGGCCAGCTAAAACCGGGTGATAAGTTTGAAGTTGTAATAGAAGGGATTGGAACTCTCGAGAATTTGCTAATCTCAGGAAGTTAAGTCTCAGATAGCCAAGTAAAAAATACTTGATTTTAAATGAAAAATGGTGTTGTCATCAAAGAAATGATAGTATATAATATGAGTAGTTTATTAGACCGTTCAAGGCAAACCTGCTGCAAGGCAGGGGCGCAAAGCCATGGATCCTCTGAGCAGGAGAGACTGCCGGGCTGCCGGTCAGGAAATAAATTTGTTTTTCAATTTTTCTCCCTGATGAGGCAGCGTAGCCGCTGTCTCTTTTTTTTCTGAAAGCGAGGTTGTTTGCAAAATGCAGATTATAATTGTCGGTGGCGGTGGAGTCGGCTATGAGCTGGCCCGAAATCTTTCAGAAAAAGCCCAGGATGTTATTGTTATAGAAAAAAATGAAGTAAAGGCCAGGCGTTTTAAGGAAGCACTCGATGTTATGGTTATTGAAGATAACGGTGCCAACGCAGCGGTTCTTGAAAAGGCTAATATAAAAAATGCAGATATGATGATTGCCGTCACCCAGGTTGACGAAGTAAATATTATAGCCTGTATGCTGGCCAAGCAGTATGACGTTCCGATCACCGTTTGCAGAATTAGAAACTCCGGTTATGCTGAAGATGAATCGGTTTTAACCCCGAAACAGCTGGGAATTGACATTGTCATTAACCCGGAGCGAGTCGCCGCAATGGAAATATCAAAAATGCTGCACTTCCCCGATGCTTCAGAGGTAGAATATTTTAACCGGGGCCGGGTAATGATGTTAGGCGTTGTAGTCGGTTCCGAAGCTGATATAACGGGGGTTCCCCTGAGAAAGCTGCCCCTTCATCACGATGCAATAATTGTTGGCATAAGTGACCCTGATGGCAAATTCATCGTTCCCGGTGGAGACGATATCGTTTATCCGGGCAATAAAATATACATGTTAGGCAGAACGAGTGCCCTAAAAGATATCAGCTCTCTCTTACATCACAAAAAAACCAGGGTTCATAATGTGACGATTATGGGTGGGGGGTTGATTGGCCGCCAGCTGGCACTCTTACTTGAAAAGAGCAAACAGGATTTTACTGTTAAGTTAATAGAAAAGAATGAAGAACGCTGTGAAGAACTCTGCAGGGATTTAAACAAAACCCTCGTAGTTCAGGGAGATGCAACAGAAATTGCCATGCTTAAAGAAGAAGACACAGACTGGGCCGATGCCGTTATTGCTGCTACTGGTGATGATCGCAATAATATTGTAGCTGCCCTCCTGTCACGCCAGTTTGGAGTTAAAAAAATAATCTGCGAGATAATGAAACCGCAATATGTGCCGGTTTACGGGGCCCTGGGTATCGACAGTGTAATCAACCCCCGCCTGCTGGCAGCTTCCCAGATCCTGAGGTTTACTCGCAAAGAAGACATCGTTGCCTTATCGATTCTGCAGGATGAAAAGGCTGAGATTGTTGAAATAATCCTTCCGCAGTCTGCCAGGGTTGTAAATAAGACAATTGCCCAGGCTAAGTTCCCCCGGGGAATGCTGATCGGGTCAATTGTCCGTGGTGAAGAGGTGATTATCCCTAATGGCGGCACTGTGCTCCTGCCTGAAGATCACCTTGTTGTATTCTCCATTCCCAAAGTCAGTGCTACACTTGATCGTTATTTTGCACCTGCATCCGGTAAAGAAGACAGGGAATACCTGCGTAATAAGTTAATACATATCGAAGAAGATTAACCTGTTAGATTTTATAATTCAGGGAGGTTTAACGGTG